>NZ_JBFRJM010000001.1:0-243788 GCF_041468865.1 Vibrio sp. 10N.286.52.C3
AATCCGCGATGAACCTTTTATTTTACGTGCTAACAGCCGTTTTTCTGACCGATAAACAATTTAAGCAGATAGATAAAACAAACAATCAGAAAAATAAATAGAGAAGCAAATTGGTACGTAGATAGGTAGATAGATAGGTAAACACTAACGTTCAATGTGAAATGCTAACACTTCCTTGTGTCATTCTATCGCTGATAAGAAATCCCCCTCCCACCAGCAATAAGCTACTTGCAGTAAATACCATGCAGTAGGTTAATCATCGCTTTTACTTCTTCACTACTCAATGTGTAATACACAGTTTGAGCTTCTTTGCGAGTTTCGACCAAACCATCTCTTCTCAACCAAGCAAGATGTTGAGATAAAGCAGACTGACTCAGTTCCAACTTGCCGCACAACTCCCCAACCGACAGTTCAGTGCCATGTAATAGGCACAAAATCTGTAAGCGACGCTCGTTAGCCATGGCTTTGAGTAGAATCACAGCTTGTGCTGAGTTCTTCTCCATCTCTTTTAAGTTCATAGTTTGGCTCCCTACAACCTTTACGCCAACTACGGGCTATCAGTATTTCCGGCATATTGCGGAGTTATGATAATCGATATCAATTCATTAACAAACTATCTCACTCGAACAATTTGCTAAAATCTGCGTCACATACGTTTTTTACTGCTGGATGTTGGATCATCCTCTCAGCAAATATGACGTAGTACTCCTCTTTTAACTCTTCAATACCGCCTAATAGTTGCAGTGATGTGTCGTCTTCCACTTCAGACATATAAATCGTCGGTGCTAAAAATATTACGTCATGATGGTAACGAGCAAAAGCCTTCATCAATGCGGCATCATCAAACTCACCTAAAATATCTGGCTTAAGCCCTTGTCTATCAAACCATTGCAGCACTTTACGACCCATTGAGGTTCGGCTGCCAGGGATCAAAAGCTTTCTTTGCTCCAATACAGCAGGGAAATTAACCCCTTCAACCTGACCTGAACTAAAAAAGCTCATTCCACTCTCACCCAGCTTTTTACTGAACAGGCCCGGGCTTTGACTAGAGTCCACCGGACAGTCAGACAAAATCATATCGAGCTTATGTTGAGAGAGTTGCTCAAGTAGCATTTCATGGGTCGATTCAAAACAGCGCAAGTGAATGCTGTTATCTGGAGGGATGGTCGACATCAGTATCTTACTGACGAGTCTTTTAGAGAGCGCATCCGCGACGCCAACATCAAACAGAATATTGGAGTGCTGGCTGTAATTCACGATGTCCAGCATCTCGTAACTCAGGCCAAACATACGATCGGCATATTTAAAGACCAGTTGCCCAAGCTCTGTAGGCTCAACACTTCGGCCATTACGCTTGGTCAACTTGCCATCCATGCGTTCTTCTAAGGCTTTTATCTGCCCCGTTACCGTTTGTGGTGTTAGGAATAGGGCTTCTGCAGCTTTAGTAACAGAGCCTTGCTTGCAAACCATCCAGAAGTAATACAGATGGTTGTAGTTGAGATGCGACATAGATGTGCCGAAATAAAAGAGTAGATACCCTTTTATATCAAATATGACACCGCCACTCAACAAACTCGGAAAAACCTAACCAAACATAGATTTACCACTTATTTTTTCGAAGTGTATGATTTCATAATGTAATATTTCATCGATTATTTTCAATTTTTTTCTAACTTTTAAGATCTATATCACCTATAGAATTTCCATTAAAAAACAATTTAAAACAACAACTTAAAACAACCACATTAGCAATTGGAATATTTAAAGAGTAAATCATCACAAAAAAGTCGCACCTAAACCAAAATGTAATATTACTGAAATATTTACCCTCTAACATCACGCTCAGATTAAACAAACAGACCAAACACAGACTTAAACGGTCCAATGGAGAAAACATTATGAACCAAGCTACTACTGCAGCAGCGCCTATCTCGAGCACTACTCGTTGGCTACGCTGGGCTAACTTGGCATTCATGCTTTACCTACTATTACTTTCAGTTTCAATGGTTGGTACAGGCTTCAAATGGGCAACAGGCGAGCAAGCAAAGGTTCTTTTCGAATTTGCTTCACACCCAGTTGCAGGCTTAATGATTGGTTTAGTAGCAACAGCGCTTATTCAATCATCAAGTACAGTTACTTCAATTATCGTTGGCCTTGTGGCAGGTGGTTTACCTGTTGAGCTAGCAATTCCTATGATCATGGGTGCTAACATTGGTACTACGGTAACCAATACGCTAGTTAGCCTTGGTCACGTTCGTTGTAAAGAAGAGTTCAAACGTGCATTCGCAAGTGCGACAATCCACGACTTCTTTAACCTATTAGCCGTTGCTATCTTCCTACCACTAGAGATGGCGTTTGGAATTCTAGAGAAAATTTCTCACTGGTTAGTATCACCGATGCTAGCAACAGGTGATATGAGCATGGGTGGTCTTAACTTCATCAAGCCAATCACTAAGCCTGTTGTAAGTGCGATTAAAGAACCACTATCAACGTTTGGCGACACTGTTGGCGGCATCATGCTTATCGCTCTAGGTATCGCAACTATCTTCGTAGCTATTACTGTAATGGGTAAGCTGATGAAGAGCCTAATGGTTGGTCGTGCTCGTGAGATTCTAAAGAACGCAATCGGTCGTGGTCCAATCCACGGTATCGCTTCTGGCTCTATCGTGACTATCCTTGTTCAGTCTTCTTCTACGACAACAAGCTTGATGGTTCCACTAGTAGGTTCAGGTGTTCTTAAAGTACGTGACGTTTACCCATTCACTCTGGGTGCAAACATCGGTACATGTATTACGGCTCTACTTGCAGCTACAGCAGTGTCTGGTGAGTTCGCAGTATTCGCACTACAAATTGCTCTAGTACACTTGGTGTTCAACATCATGTCAACGGTATTCATCTTCGGTATCCCGTTCCTACGTGAACTTCCAGTTAAAGCGGCAGACATGATTTCAGACATGGCTGTGAAGAACAAAGCTGTAGTGGCTGGTTACCTTGTTGCGGTATTCCTTGTACTGCCTGGTAGCGTGTTAGCTCTTACCGCTTAATAGCAAAATAAACATCGCTTATAGCAAAGCCCGCTACCTCCTAGGTTGCGGGCTTTTTCTTTTTAAGAGCAGATACGGGATTCGGGTAAACGAGTAACGAAGAGCTAAAATCAAATTCGAGATATGAGTAAGCTTGTGACAAGAGCTGAAACTGATACGATATAAGAGTAAATCGGTAAGGTAAGCATTACTCACCAAAGAAGTCCGTTCTAGCTCTTCGTATCCCGCATCTCGTTTACCCGCATCTATATATTTCCGTCATTCCCTACAGCGAGGAACGAGCGTGATAGGGAATCCCACAAACACACCACGAAAGAGACTCCCAACTCCTTCCTTCGTCAGTCTAGGGAATGATGAATCGAAAAAAGATTCGAGATGCGTGTAAGCGAGTATCGAAGAGAAAGAGCCAATGCGCGTTGAGAGTATACGAGTAACATAAAGCATCACACAGCATATGATTTCTCTGCTCTTCGAATCTCGATTACTCGTCACTGTAACTTAGATACAAAAAAGGCTGCACAGAGGCAGCCTTTCAATCAAACAAAGCGAGTGAGATTAAACCGAGAATGGGTACTTAATCGCTTCGTGGCATTCGTAACCTTCAACCCAGAAGTCATCCATCGTTACCCATGTTTCCAAATCTTCTAGAGACTTAATCTGAGGATTGATATGGAATGTTGGGCCAGCTAACGGCTCACGCTTTAACTGGATATCACGCATAGGTGCAAGTTGATCTTCGTAAATATGAGCATTTACTAGCTTATGGTAAGCCACGCCAGCTTTCTTACCCGTGATTTGCGCCATGATAGCTAGGAAGACATACACTTGAACCATGTTGAAGTTCAGGCCTAGGGGTACATCGCAAGAGCGCTGAGTGCTGTTTAGGTACAGAGTATCACCAAGTAGTGAGAAGTGATGGCTGTACATACACGGACGCAAACATCCCATGTGGAACTCACCTGGGTTGTAGAAGTTTAAGATCTCGCCGCGGTCATCAATACCGTTAGTTAGATCATCAACAATCTTCTTCAGTTGGTCGATATGACCGCCGTCAGGTTTTGCCCATGCACGTCCTTGAACGCCATAAACACGGCCCATGTCATCTTCACCCTTGCGGTAAGGGTTATTCAGCCATGCTTCATTCAGGTTAGAATTCGCATCCCAAGTTTTAGTCCCTAGCTTACGAAAATCTTCAGCATTGTCGTAACCACGGATATAGCCAAGCAGCTCAGCAACTGCGGCTTTCCAAAAACTCTTACGCGTTGTTACCAGTGGGAATTGGTTATTACCAACATCATATTCAAGGTCAGCATTGATCACGGTTAGGCAACGCTTGCCCGTGCGTTCATTTTCAATCCAAGTACCGTCATCAACGATACGCTGACAGAGATCTAAATACTGTTTCACACCAATTCCTTACTTCGTTTGTTGTGGTAATTCGTCTTTGTAGTGACCACGCTTGTATGCCCACACCATCATCAGCACACCGATGATAACCATTGGCAGTGACAAAATTTGTCCCATAGAGATAAATCCACCGAACAAACCTAGGTGAGCATCAGGTTCACGTACGTATTCTACTAAGAAGCGGAATGTACCATATCCAGCTAGGAATAACCCTGATACAGAACCAAGAGGACGCGGCTTTTTGATAAACCAGTTCAAGATGAAGAACAGCACGATACCTTCAAGCGCCATCTCGTAAAGTTGAGATGGGTGACGAGGAAGTGGACCACCGTTAGGGAACACAATCGCCCATGGCACATCAGTCACACGGCCCCAAAGCTCGCTGTTCATGAAGTTACCTAGACGGCCCATACCTAAACCAAATGGGACGAGTGGTGCAATCATGTCTGCCACGCCAAAGAAGGTGCGACCATTCTTTTTCGCATACCAGAACATTGCGGTGATAACACCCAGCAAGCCACCGTGGAAAGACATACCGCCAGTCCATACCTTAAATAGGTACAGTGGGTCTGCTAGGAAAAGGTCAAAGTTGTAGAAAAGTACGTAGCCAATACGACCACCCAACACCACACCTAGAAAGCCAGCAAACAGTAAGTCTGATACTTGCTCTCGAGTCCAACCACTACCCGGTTGATCAGCTCGGCGATTTGCTAACCAAAGAGCAAACATAAAACCGACAAGGTACATTAGGCCGTACCAACGAACTGAGATTGGTCCTAGTTCAATAAGAACAGGATCGATATTTGGGAATTCGATAAAACCCTGAGACATACTTGGCTCTCTATCTAAATTGATTAACGGTTAGCTCAATGACTAACAGAAAAGACGCTACAGCAGCATTGTGGCTGCTATAAACATTAAAAATACCGCAAAGAATTTCTTCAGCACAGGGGTTGGCAATTGAGTGGCCAGTTTCGCACCCACTCGAGTGGTCAAAACTGAGGTACAAGATATCGCGATCAAAGCCGGTAGATAAACATAACCCAAGCTATACGCAGGAAGAGCATCGACAGAAGATCCATGCCAAATGAAACCTAGCATTCCCGAAATCGCGATAACACAACCGCATACCGAAGATGAGCCGACGGCTTTACGCATTTCCACACCGTGATGGTTAAGGAAAGGTACCGATAAAGACCCACCGCCAATGCCCGCTAAGCTTGATACCAAACCAATCCCGCCGCCACACAACACGGTTTTAGCTGAACCCGGCATCGATTTTTGGCTCTTGGAGCGAATCGACAATAGCATTTGCAACGCCAACACCAAAACAATCACACCAAAGACTTTTGGTAAGTATTGAGCTGGAATTACATCGGCCACGAAAGAGCCGAGGAAGCCACCTATCACCACACCTGGCATCAACCATTTAACGACAAACATCTCTACGTTACCCAACTTTAGATGGTTAATCGCAGACGATCCCGACGTAACGATGATGGTTGATAGCGAAGTAGCCAATGCCATTTGCATCGCAAACTCTTGGGGGATACCCGCTTTAGGAAGCAAAAACAGTAAGGCAGGAACAACCAGCAAACCACCACCAATGCCTAGCAAGCCTGCTAAAACACCAACAATAGCACCAAGGCCCGCTAACAAGCCTATCAGTTCATATGACACGTTAAATCCTATTTTTTACCTGCTCGAATGAAGCCTGTAAATTCACGCTCTTCGAAATAGTTCAGCATCATACTATAGATGTCACTACCATACGGTTTTGAAAGTGCCTTATTTGCCAAATCCTGTAATTCAGCCAAGTTCGATTGACGAATCAAATATTTGGTTCTTGCGACATTCGAGGTATTCATACTTAACGTCTCATACCCCAATCCAATCAATAACAGCGCGCCCATCGGGTCACCGGCTAACTCGCCACAAATACAAACAGGTAATTGATATTGCTTACAAGTATCATGAATTTGTTTTAATGCCATGATCACCGCAGGGTGCATTGATTCATAGACATCGGATACTCGTGAATTGTTCCGATCAACCGCTAATAAATATTGGGTTAAGTCGTTGGTACCGACTGAAACAAAGTCGACCTTATGCGCAATCAGCGGCAGTATGTACAGCATGGATGGCACTTCAATCATGATACCAACGCGAGGCATACGCACTCGGTTATCAAGCTCATGCACTTCATCATACGCTTGTTCAATCAACTGTAGCGCGTCATCCAACTCCTGTGCACCAGAGATCATCGGCAGCAAAATACTCAAGTTATGGCTTTCACAGCTCGCACGTAGCATGGCACGTAACTGAATAATAAAGATGTCAGGATGATCGAGCGTAAACCGAATACCACGCCAACCAAGGAATGGATTGTCCTCTTCGATAGGAAAATACGGTAAGGCCTTATCACCACCGATATCGAGTGTACGCATCACCACTTGTTTCTCTGGGTAGCTTGCCAGTACAGAACGATACTGCTTGAATTGTTCATCCTCTGACGGGAATCTTTGCTGCAACAAGAAAGAAATTTCAGTTCGATACAGCCCTACGCCATCAACGCCTTGGTTGATAGCGATGTTAGTGTCTGCACTTAAACCCGCATTAAGCAGAATCTCGACCTGCTTGTTGTCTTGCGTTTTTGCCGGTAGGTACAGCTCGCGATTGACCATAGAGGAGAGCTCACTCTCTTCTAGAATCAGCCCTCGATACTCTTTGAGCAGGCTTTTAGTCGGCTCAATAAAGATCTCACCGCTATACCCATCAACAATCGCTCGCTTGCCATTAGCTTGAGCTAGGTTGAGGTTTACCCCCATGACGGAAGGTATGCCAAGCGCTCGAGATAAAATCGCTGCGTGCGAGTTCGCCGCCCCTTCCAAGGAAATCACCGCTAAGAGCTTTTCTTTGGGAATAGACGCTAATACCGAAGCGGTTAACTCACGAACCACTAGGATAATCGGCTTATCTAACGTGCGAAGTTCATGTTCAGAGTTGTGGAGGAAATAGAGCAGCCTTTGTCCGAGCTCTCGGATGTCTTGTGCTCTCTCACGAAGATACACGTCCGACATACGAGCAAAGCGGTTCGAATAGCTCTCAACAACCTGTCTTAATGCCCAATCGGCTTTATCGCCTTTCTGGATTTGGCTTTTTAGATCCTTACGCAACATTGGATCGTTGAGTAAGTGAGTAAACAGATCAAAGATCGCCAGCGCGTCTTTATTGATTTCACTATCTAAGCGCTTTCGCATGCGCTTAAAGTCATTGAGGGCGTTTTCAACCGCTACCGCCAACAACTCATGCTCTCTCTCTATATTGAGCGTCGAAGCAGGATAAACATCGGTGAGTTCAGGCTGAGTGTTGTCCCACCATAAGTCACCAATCGCCACGCCCGATGAAGCTGCAATACCTTTAGTAGCCGGTAGCTTCTGTTGCTCTAACAGCCAATGGCCTTGAGTTTGGGCGTGCGCCACAATAACGGCAAGTTGTGCAGAGAGCGTGACAAGGAAGGATTCTTCCATCTCACTAAATAAACGTGGGGTCTTCTGTTGAATGACCAATACACCGAGCACTTGCTTGCGGTGGATAATCGGAGTACCGAGAAAAGAGTGATAGACGTTTTCTCCAAGCTCTGGAAAAAACTTATAAGCAGGGTGAGCAGACGCTTGTGCAAGGTTGATAGGTTCAGCACTTCTTTTAACAAGGCCAACCAGACCTTCGTCAAAACCAATGTGAATGCTATTGCCTTTGAAGATCAGGCCTTGAGTTGCCATCAACTCAAGGCGCTGCATATCATTATTTGCCAAATACACGGTGCAACATTCCGTCTGCATCGCACTGCATGTCTCTTTAACCAAAATATCAAGAGCCGTCGACACATCTTCAACTCTTGATACGTGTTCAACTATTTCCCTTAGTTGACTGAGCATGCTTAACCTCTACGCAATTTGCGCTTTCCTTTTATTTTTCGCTCTTTAAACGGCATTGCTAAAGATGCGAACTCTTTCATCGCTCGACGGTAAACATCTCGCTTGAAAGAAACAACTTGTCGAACTGGGTACCAGTAACTCACCCAACGCCAACCATCAAACTCAGGTGTACTTCCACGCTGCATATTGATATGCGATTCATCGCAATCTAAGCGCAAAAGGAACCACTTCTGTTTTTGTCCAATACAGACAGGTTTAGAATCCCACCGAACCAGTCGTTTGGGTAGCTTGTAGCGTAACCAATGACGACTTGTCGCGACGATCTTTACATCCTTTTTAGTAAGGCCAACCTCTTCATACAACTCGCGGTACATTGCCTGTTCCGGAGTCTCACCTTCATCTATTCCCCCTTGAGGGAATTGCCATGAATGTTGCCCGTATCGTTTAGCCCAGAAGACCTGACCATGGTTGTTACAGATTACAATACCAACATTTAATCGGTAACCATCGCCATCTATCACTGGCCAACCTCTATCTAAATTTTTAATTACTCTGATTTTTCCACATATCCCCAATCGGAGCAAACTTAGTGACGTGATAAGCGCTATATTTATGAATAATAACTAGGAATATGGATAAGTTTTGCTCAAATTCTAGTTACCCACACAATAGTGAGACATAGACCACATTTATTCACCTTTTCTGTGAATAACTATGTGAAGAATTACCCGCAATCGTTTTTTTTAATCCATAGATTCATCAACACCAAAAACAACAAATCAGTCAAAATAATTTTATTATTATATAAATCAGTAAATTAAAATAACATTCTAGTTTTAAAAAACATTAGAAGTGTAAAAGATCTTTCAGAAACCTGCCATGGTTAAAGATCAACCACTCCGATGTTTATCCACACTACTAAGTGAAAGATTCATTTTGAACCCCATTTGGCAAGCATTTTATCCACCACAAACCCCTGTTTATTTATCCACTAAATTAATATTTCAATTAATTACCTTTATGTCCTGTGGATAACCCTGTGTTTGATCCCTTTTCTCGCAAGGAGATCATTTCTTAACCAGTCGTCATTTGGTGATAACTTCTGATAAAATCATTTTTTTGATCATGCCTTTTATTATGAAACCAGAACCACAAACACAACAAGAGCTGTTAGAGCGCGCGTATGCCATCGCCGGAATGACCTTTAAAGAGCTCGCTGACGAAGCTGAGATGGTGATGCCAAACGACCTTAAGCGTGATAAAGGCTGGGTTGGGCAGCTATTGGAATGGCACTTGGGTGCACCTGCAGGCAGTAAGCCAGAACAAGATTTTGCCAAACTAGGCATCGAGCTAAAAAGCATTCCGATTGGCTACTCTGGCAAGCCACTCGAAACCACCTTTGTGTGTGTTGCTCCTTTGATGGGTGTGCAAGGCATAACTTGGGAAACCAGCCACGTTCGAAACAAGCTGTCTAAGGTGTTGTGGATCCCTGTCGAGGGAGAAAGAGAGATCCCGCTAGCAGAGAGGCATGTAGGATCCCCATTATTATGGACACCTAGCCAAGCTGAAGACGAACTCTTGAAGCGAGATTGGGAAGAGCTGATGGAGTTGATCGTTTTAGGCAATGTTGAACAGATAACAGCAAGACACGGTGAAGCACTGCATTTACGTCCGAAGGCTGCTAACAGTCGTGTGTTAACGGAAGCTTACGGTGCAAGCGGAAAACCTATCAAAACTAAACCACGTGGTTTCTATCTGCGAACTCAATTCACCCATAAATTACTGACAACACATTACGCATAGATCGTTTAATCGAGCCTCGATAGCCAAAACTATCAGTGCGTTAAAAAACAGTCTGGAATTAGAATCAATATCTCGCTACCAACGCCTCTTAATGAGGTTTGAGCGCCAGTTCAATATCACAGTAGCTTTGGTTTGGCTCATTACCAAACTCATCATAGGCGTTGTGTAAGCGAAGATACGCCTTTTCAAAGCCGAGCCGGAGTAACTCCTCTTTCACTTGATCCAAGGATCCAAAGTGAAGCGGCTCGCCGTCTTGCTTTACCGGTTCTAGCTTATGTTTGTACTCCACCGCCAAT
This sequence comes from Vibrio sp. 10N.286.52.C3, assembly GCF_041468865.1. Lineage (NCBI taxonomy): Bacteria > Pseudomonadati > Pseudomonadota > Gammaproteobacteria > Vibrionales > Vibrionaceae > Vibrio > Vibrio sp. 10N.286.52.C3. Next base: position 10,489 of record NZ_JBFRJM010000001.1, read on the forward strand.
AGATATTCTGAAATATCAGAACAGCCAATAACGTACACTTTGGGTGTTTGATAAGAGTCTTTGTGCTCTCCATGTAACCACATGTCTAACTGATGCTTTTGCATAACCGGCCTCCCTTGCTCTCTATAGCTTAGTAGAACTCTATTTCTTTACTAGGGCACGTTGATTTTTCTCGATTAAAAAAACAAAAAAGAGAAGCCAATGCTTCTCTTTTTTGTCCAGTTCTAGTTCAAAAGCGCTCACTTTTGACACCTAACTATCACCGTCAATGATTTAGGGGGTTGAAAGGTGCGATCAACCCCGAAAGATTACGTCGGTATTCGCGCGCTAAGAACACGACGAAGATGACGAACGCGACGTTCAATGGTGACAACTTCAGGCTCAGAGAAACCAATTGGACGACCATCGGCTTCAAGGCCAATATCTCTTAGCAAATGAGTGTTGTGCCAAGGTAGGTCTAGTGAACTACGACGTACTTTTCGCTGCCATTCCCGCTCTTCACGACGAAGATCGGCACGGATAAGGACTGTTGCTAATTTTAAATATACTGAGTGACGCATAATAACTCTCCAGTTGTTGAGTCAACTGAGGAAAAATAGCGTGTTAGATAGTATGAGGGCTTCTCACTTAGCTGCTATTTTTCCGCAGCCAAATAAGGATACGGATCTATTAGTTAGGTTTATCTTGGGTGTTTCGATCGGCTATGGCTGATGTGAGTGACATATCAGTCACCATGTCAGTACACGGATCAAACGACGCGCAAATATGCTGTATAAAATCGAAATGTTTCATTTGCGCCTCCAAGCTAACTAAAAAATCCAAAAAAAATGGGGAAGTAAAAGCAGACAAGTCTTTGTTAAATCGTTGCTTTAACGGTTAAAGTCTAACCAAGTGAGTATATTATTCAACCGCCAATTGATTAACATTTTTAAAACAATGCATTCGCCTGAAATATTAGTTGCATATTCATTTACATATAACATATTCACTATGATTATATAAAATCACAGCATATCTCTCTTAGGGTCTAACTAGAAAACAACGGACTACCCTTCAGAAACAAAAAAGCCACGTAGATACATGGCCTTTAATTTACGGTGACTGAATAAAGTCATGTAGAGAAGAGTCTAAACAACACCTTCAGAGATTAGGCTGTGTTTATTCAGCAAGCGGTACATCGTCGCTCGTGATACACCGAGCTCCTTAGCCGCCAATGAAACCTGACCACCGTAAGATTCCAATACAATCAGTAACGCATCGCGCTCTGAGCGCTCTCGAATACTCTTCAAGCTTCGGCGTTCATCATTCTGTTTTGGTAAATCCAGTTGGTGATCCTCAATGATCACAGCATCAGACATCAACACAACACGCTTAATCTGATTCATCAGCTCACGCACATTTCCAGGCCAATGGTATCGATTCATCGAACGGATAGCATCGTCTGAGAAGCTCTTCGCTTGAGCATTAAACTCTTTCGAGTACTCACGCAGAAAATGATTCGCCAGTACTGAAATATCGCTCACACGTTCTTTTAAGCTTGGAACATGAATACGCAGAACATTGATATAGTGATAAAGCTCTTCATTGAAGTCGCCCTCGATCAACGCCTTCTCGATATCAGAGGAGTTCGCGGCCAGAATACGCACATCGACAGATTTAGGTCCATTCGCAGTTTCAATCTTACCTTCTTGTAGAAAGCGCAACAGGTTCAGTTGTTGATTGCGTGGCATCGCTAAAACATCATTAAGCAAGATGGTTCCGCCATCGGCTTCTTCCAACATACAAGGCGCAGTCGCTGACTGTGCTGATATGCCAAACACCTCGGCCTCTATTCTCATTTCAGACAAGGCACGACAGTTAACCGTTAAAAATGGTTTCTGTGCTCGCGACGAATTTTGATGAATCGAGCGTGCAATCGTCTCTTTACCAGCTCCACTCTCGCCATAAATCAAGATACTGACATCAGTCGGCCCAATACGCTTTACTTGGTCTCTCAAGCGCTTCACGGCCACAGAATCGCCTAGCAGTCCCATGTTGTTATTGATGCCGTAGTTTGGCCATACCTTCTGCTCAAGCTTAAGCATACCCAGTTGGTGACCAATGGTACTCAGCAATTGAGCATCTGGGATTGGTGCCGTGAAAAAGTCGATACAGAAGTTGACGATAAACTGGCAGATCGTATCAGAGCTTAATTGAGATTCACGGATAAAGGCGAGCCATCTCACCTGCTTGTTATTGCTCACAAGGTTAGCAATACCGTTGAGACTGAACTCATCATGACTAAGATCGACAATACCAATACATGGGCCAATATCAGCAATCAAGGCATCGGCTTTTCGTAAATCTGCACACTGGGTACACTGCCAACCCACTTGTTCTAACACTGATAACCAGGGTTCGTACGCACCACCAACGACGATAAGAGAACCTGGTAAGGAATCCATCTTAAATTGAGTTCCCATCCTTCTTCCTTATTCTATTTTTATTTAAATCAGACTAATACGAGTCACTGCTTCATCGTTCGACAAAATGCCGCGAGAGCGTATTCAGCGCAGAGACGTATAGTAGTGAGACTATCTTAGATTTTATGTCTCAATAGTAAGACTATGTCAGAAATAACGATTTTTCGAATCAAGAGTGCGGTACAGACTAGGTTTTGAAGCCCCAAAACAGAAAAAGCCACTCTTCAGTGGCTTTTTAATTACATAGGCTGTTACGCCCTATAAGCGAGAATTACGCCTGTGGACGCATTGCCGGGAACAAGATCACGTCACGGATTGTGTGCGTGTTTGTAAATAGCATTGCTAGACGGTCGATACCGATACCTTGACCCGCTGTTGGCGGTAGGCCGTGCTCTAGTGCAGTAATGTAGTCTGCATCGTAGTACATCGCTTCGTCATCACCCGCGTCTTTCGCGTTAACTTGCGCTTTGAAACGCTCGTCTTGGTCTTGTGCATCGTTAAGCTCAGAGAAACCATTCGCAACTTCACGGCCACCGATGAAGAACTCAAAACGGTCTGTGAAGAACGGGTTGTCATCGCTACGACGAGCTAGAGGAGAGATGTCCGCTGGGTAGCCAGTGATGAACGTTGGTTGAATTAGCTGAGGCTCAGCCGTTTCACCAAAGATCTCTTCTAGAAGCTGACCACATGTCCAGAACGTTTCTACGTCTACGTGTACAGATTTTGCGATAGCAACCATCTTTTCACGGTCTTGTAGGTCTGCTTCTGTTAGCGCTTGAATCTCAGCGTGCTCAGGGTTGTAGTGTTTGATTGCATCGAACATGCTCATGCGAGCGTAAGTGCCACCGAACTCAACCGTTTCGTCACCGTAAGGCATAGAAGTAGAACCAAGAACGTCCATTGCTGCCGTGCTTAGCATCTCTTCTGTCAGATCCATAAGGTCTTTGTAGTCAGAGTACGCTTGGTAGAATTCCATCATTGTGAATTCTGGGTTGTGACGTGGAGATAGACCTTCGTTACGGAAGTTACGGTTGATCTCGAATACACGGTCAAAACCACCCACCACTAGACGCTTAAGGTAAAGCTCTGGTGCAACACGTAGGTACATGTCGATGTCTAGTGCATTGTGATGAGTGATGAACGGACGTGCAGTTGCGCCACCCGGGATCACGTGCATCATTGGCGTTTCAACTTCTAGGTAGCCTTTCGCGCTCATGAAGTTACGGATTGAAGATACAAGCTTAGAACGCACGATGAATGCATTGCGAGAATCTTCGTTCACGATTAGGTCAACGTAACGCTGACGGTAACGCATTTCTTGATCAGTTAGACCGTGGAACTTCTCTGGTAGAGGACGAAGTGCTTTAGTCAGCAGTTCAAACTCTTCCATGTTCACGTAAAGGTCGCCTTTACCTGATTTGTGAAGCGCACCTTTAACACCGATGATGTCACCGATATCTAGGCCTTGGTACTTCTCTTTCAGTACTTTTTGAACGTCTTTCGCTGCGTATGCTTGGATACGACCAGAAGTTTCTTGAATCGCAAGGAATGGACCACGCTTCGCCATAACACGACCAGCGATCGCAACGATGTGGTTAAGCTCTTCTAGCTCTTCCTTAGTCTTCTCACCGAATTCCGCTTGAAGATCGCCAGCTAGGTGCTCACGACGGAAGTCATTTGGGTGACCGTTAGCTTTGCAGTTTTGGCGGATGTGATCCAGCTTGCTGCGGCGCTCAGCGATTAGTTTGTTCTCTTCAGGTGAAGAAGCTTCTTGTGCGTTTTCGTTTTGAACAGCATCAGTCATTAGAGATGTACCCTGCTTTTAAAATTTGGACCGCTATATTTTTGCAAATATAGGCATTTTTACCAATATTATTGGTAAAGCTTAATAGTTGATAAAGCTTACAGACCTGATTTCAGGCTAGCTTCAATAAACTTGTCTAAGTCACCGTCAAGAACCGCTTGAGTATTACGGTTTTCGATGCCGGTGCGTAAATCTTTGATACGAGAATCATCCAGCACGTAAGAGCGGATTTGACTGCCCCAACCGATGTCTGATTTCGTCTCTTCGCTCGCTTGTTTTTCAGCATTTTGTTTTTGAATCTCAAGTTCAAAAAGCTTAGCACGTAGCTGCTTCATCGCTTGATCTTTGTTCTTATGCTGCGAACGGTCATTCTGACACTGAACCACAGTGTTAGTCGGAACGTGAGTAATACGTACCGCTGATTCCGTGGTGTTTACGTGCTGACCACCAGCGCCAGAGGCACGGTATACGTCAATACGTAGGTCAGAAGGATTAATGTCGATCGTAATGTTGTCATCAATCTCAGGATAGATAAACGCAGATGCAAATGAAGTATGACGACGACCACTTGAATCAAATGGTGACTTACGAACTAGACGGTGAACACCAGTCTCTGTGCGTAACCAACCGTAAGCATACTCACCAGAAATACGTACCGTTGCGCCTTTAAGGCCAGCAACATCACCATCCGACACTTCGATAACTTCAGTCTTGAAGCCTTTCGAATCTGCCCAACGTAAGTACATGCGCAACATCATTGAAGTCCAGTCTTGAGCTTCTGTACCGCCCGAACCTGACTGTAAATCGATGTAGCAATCTGATGCATCGTGATCACCAGAGAACATACGACGGAATTCCAGCTTCTCTAGCTTAGCTTCAAGCTCGGCCAGTTCTGGTTCAATTTCATCGAACGTTTCTTGATCTTCTTCTTCAACCGCAAGCTCTAATAGGCCATCAACATCCTCAACACCTTGGTCAAGTTGGTCGATCGTTTCTACTACCGCTTCCAATGCAGAACGTTCTTTACCTAGCGCTTGAGCACGCTCAGGTTCGTTCCATACATCCGGTTGTTCTAATTCTGCGTTTACTTCTTCTAGACGCTCTTTCTTAGCGTCATAGTCAAAGATACCCCCTCAGGATATTTGTGCGCTCAGACACATCCTGCAGACGGTTTTTTATAGGATTGATTTCAAACATTTTAGCTCATCATTTATGAGTAGAATTTAACCGAAGAATTGTACTCAAAAGTGTGACGGAGATACAGAATTTTTTAGAGTGGTGAACCAAGATTCAACAACTTAATGGGATATAAAATTGACAGGCATAAAAAACACGTAAATTTTGTAAGGGCAGGAAGGAAAACAAGCCCTGTTTTTGAACAGAGCTTGTTGAATTTGGCACTATATGATGAGCATTATTGAGCCCAAAATCACTATTTGGCTTCGATATGATCAATCATCAGCTGCAACGATTGGTTGCCGCGAAATTCGTTGATATCGAGCTTAAATGCAAGATGAACGGTTTTTACTGATGCATCAGGCCAGCGACGTAGGTCGACGTTAAAGGCAATACCGTCAATCATCACATTGGTTGGGTGGCCTTTGTAGAGCGGCTCAAGCATCAGCTTAAGGTGCTTTTCACCCACCAGCTTTTGGTGCAGCACTTTAAACTCACCATCGAAGATTGGCTCAGGGAAAGCTTGTCCCCACGGGCCACCTGAACGCAGCGTTTCAGCGGTGTGCATCGAGAACTCTTCTGGTAACAGCTCACCATCAGACAAGATAATGCCCTTCAGTGCTGTTTCTCCAAGTTCATTCTTCACCACATCATTGAACAGCTTGCTGAAGCGTTCAAAGTCCTTTTCCATGATGGTTAAACCAGCCGCCATTGCGTGGCCACCAAATTTAAGAATCAAGCCAGGGTTTCGAGTATCAATTCGATCCAATGCATCACGCATGTGCAGACCCGGAATTGAACGACATGAACCTTTGATACTGCCTTCGCCGCCATCTGCAAACGCAATCACTGGGCGGTGGTATTTGTCTTTGATACGCGAAGCCAAAATACCAATCACACCTTGGTGCCAATCACGTTGGAATAGTGCCAAGCCAGAAGGTAGGTCGTCTTTACCAAATTCAAGGCGCTCACAAAAAGCCATCGCTTCTTGCTTCATACCCTCTTCGATCTCTTTACGTGTTTGGTTCAAGCCATCTAACTCACTCGCCATTCGACGAGCCGCATGGATGTTGTTACTCATTAGCAGCTCAACACCAAAAGACATGTCGTCTAATCGACCAGCTGCATTGATACGAGGACCAAGAGCAAAGCCAAAGTCAGACGCCACCAAACGCTTAGCGTCTCGCTTAGCAATTTCGATCAAGGCTTGAATGCCCGGACGAGCTTTACCCGCACGAATACGTTGCAAACCTTGATGAACTAAAATTCGGTTGTTTTCATCGAGTGGAACCACGTCGGCAACCGTACCCAGCGCCACAAGGTCAATCAGTTCCATCAACTTAGGTTCTGTCATGCCGCGCTCTGCAAACCAACCCAATTTACGCATGTGAACACACAATGCCATCATCAGGTAAAAAGCGACACCAACCCCCGCTAGGGCTTTCGAAGGAAAAGCACAACTTTCAAGGTTTGGGTTAACCATAGCATCGACCATTGGCAGTTCATTGCCCGGCAAGTGATGATCGGTAACCAGAACCTCTAGCCCTTTCTCTTTAGCAAAGCGAACACCTTCAATTGAAGATACACCGTTGTCGACCGTCATGATCACTTCAGCACCAAGCTCGATTGCCTGTTCAACAACCTCAGGGCTCAAGCCATAACCATCTTCAAAACGGTTTGGTACCAGATAGTCGACGTTAGAGCTGCCGAGCATACGTAACGCTAAAACAGACAGCGCCGAGCTGGTCGCGCCATCGGCATCAAAGTCACCAACAATGATGATGCGTTTTTGCTGCTGAATAGCTTTGAACAACAGCTCAACCGCAGCATCAATGCCGCCCAGTTTTTGATAAGAATGCAAGCCTTTCGCTGCTGTCTCTAGTTGGTCGGCACTGTCGATTCCACGACTCACATAAATGCGCTTTAACAAGTCAGGTAAGTGAGCAGGTAAGACTGAAATGTCGACCTCAGGACGGCGTTGGATCTCTATCATATAAAAATGGGCCCGATATCAATCAGGCCACTCCTTAAATCAAAAACATGGGGGATAAATTGGCAATACAGAAAACGAGATTATTGCTCTAAACGTTGAAGAAGTTGTGCTGGCGGTAAGTAACCACTCACCAACTCACCACTTGCTAGCACGATAGCCGGTGTGCCATTGATGCCAAGCTCACGACCTAATTGGTACTGCTTAGCAATGATCTGCTTTTGCTCTGCTAGATCTTTACCAGACGCTGGCATTTGACGATTTACTTTAGCGTCATGCATCGCTGTTTTTGGATCATCTGAAGCCCAGATTGCTGCCATTTGATCGGCAACTTGCCCTGTCGCACCTTGGCGTGGGTAAGCCATGTAACGAACGGTAATACCCAGATCGTTGTAGCCCTGCATTTGGCTGTGCAGACGAACACAGTAGCCACACGTAATGTCAGTAAATACCGTCACAACATACTTTTCGTTATCGGCTTTGTATTCAATAACCGTATCCGACATCGCCGCGACTTTTTCAGCATTCAGCGGAGCTTGACGCTCAGCCAAAACATCACTGAACTTACCGTTTTCATCTAAAGAGTAAAGTGTACCGGCTAGAAAGTGATCGCCCTCTGGAGAAGAAAATATAATGCCGCTGTTGGTTTGAACTTCTAACAAACCATCGATATCCGAAGGAACAATCTTATCGACCTTAATACCGATTTTTTCAAAACGCTTAGTTAACGCAGCTGTATCAATAGCTTGAGCTGGAGCAGCTTCTACGGCTGTTGATGTTGTTTCTACTTTCGCTTCTGATGCATTACATGCAGTAATCATAAGAGGAAGCGCTAGTAGAGGAAGACGGCGTAATACGCTCATTAAGTTCACCTTAAAAATAAATGGATTTAAGCACGTGGGTGATGCTGCGCATGAATTTGCTTGAGCCTTTCAGTCGCCACGTGAGTATAAATTTGGGTAGTCGATAAGTCACTATGCCCAAGTAACATCTGTACGACCCTGAGATCTGCGCCATAGTTCAGTAAATGCGTCGCAAAAGCGTGTCTCAATACGTGTGGTGACAACAATTCTGTGTCGATACCAGCGACGACCGAGTAGTGCTTAATACGATACCAGAACGTCTGACGGGTCATTTGCTTGGCGCGTTTACTCGGAAAAACCACATCAGAACTGTTTTCGCCAAGTAGATGTGGACGACCTTGTTCAATAAAAGTCTCTATCCAATCCACCGCATTTTCGCCCATTGGTACTAAGCGCTCTTTGCCACCCTTACCAATAACACGCACCACGCCCTGTCTTAGGCTGATGTTTTCCATCGTCAAGCTAACCAGTTCTGTCACACGCAAACCGGTTGCATAGAGTAACTCAAGCATCGCCTTATCGCGAAGCTCAATCGGATCGTTCGGATCTGGCGCATCGAGCAAAGCATCAACCTGTTCTTCGCTCAAATCTTTCGGCAAGCGTTGCGGCAGCTTCGGGCTGATCAACAAGGCACTTGGATCATCGCCTCTGATTTTCTCGCGGTGCAAATATTGGAACAAGCGACGAATCGCCGACAACATACGGGCACGAGAGGTCTGCTTAAAATCGGCGTCGGCTAACCAGCCTTGATAATCCTGTAAACCTGAAAGGCTAATGAAGTCGAGGCGGTAATTGTTCTTTTCCATCCACGCTAATAACTTGGACAAATCGGTACGGTACGAGACAAGCGTATTCTCCGATAATCCTCGCTCCATCCACATAGCATCTAAAAACTGCTCAACGAGACCGTGGTCTGCGCTCTGCCCTTGAGGCGACTGCATAGTGTTACTCACAATATTGGAAACTGTTTTGAGAGTATGCCAGAGCAAATATGAATGCCATAAAAATTACGACTTGAGCGGATAATCGCTGCAATCGAAGTCGATTTATGGTTAGAATTCGCCATCTGAAATTAAAATCGAACGTTTGCTATGAAAATTGGATTATTTTACGGCTCAACCACCTGCTACACAGAAATGGCAGCAGAGAAAATTCGCGGCATTATTGGTGAAGACCTAGTTGATATCCATAACGTGAAAGAAAGCCCTCTTTCATTGATGGCGGACTACGACCTTTTATTGCTGGGCATCTCGACTTGGGACTTCGGTGAAATCCAAGAAGATTGGAATGAACTGTGGGAAGACATCGCAACCACGCCTATGAAAGGCAAGGTTGTGGCTCTGTTTGGTTTGGGTGACCAAGAAGGCTACGGCGAATGGTTCCTAGATGCGATGGGTCTATTGCATGATGAACTGAAAACCGCGGGTGCAGAGTTTGTTGGTTTCTGGCCAAACGATGACAGCTACGAGTTCGAAGCGTCTAAAGCATTAACGGAAGACAAATCTCAATTCGTTGGTTTGGCGCTTGATGAAGATTCACAATACGAGCTAAGCGACGACCGTATCGCAAGCTGGGTTGAGCAAGTACTGGTTGAGTACAGCGAAAAGCTATAACCAAACATAAGTGCTCCCGGCTAAGTAGCTAACCAAGTAACTAGCTGGATATAAAAAGGCCTCATTACTGCGAAGTAATGAGGCCTTTTCTATTTCATCTCGAAGGACAATCTAATCTCAACGGAAGATTAAACAGTCTCTTCAGCCATCTCTTGTTCTGTTGATTTACCAACAAAGAACATACAGATGATTGCAGCCGTTGTTGGAAGCAACCAACCCATACCGATCTCAAACAGTGGCAGCATCTTAAGTGCAGACACGTCTACACCCGCTACTTTAGCGCCATCAATAAGAGCAAACAGCAGTGACACTAATACCACTACGCGGTAAGCCGCTTTTGGATTAGGGAAACGGCTACGCAAGAATGTCAGAGCAACCAACGCGATAGCGACTGGGTACAGTGCAAACAGTACTGGAACAGACAGAGAAATCAGTTGAGAAAGACCAACGTTCGCAACGGTTGCACAAGCTACACCATTGATGATTACCCAAGTCTTGTAAGACAGAGGCGTTAGCGAGCTGAAGTAATCAGAACATGCTGACACAAGGCCAATCGCCGTAGTTAGACATGCTAATAGTACGATCACAGAAAGCACTAGCTGACCAGAAGGACCAAACAACGATTGAACGTATAGGCTTAAAATAGCACCGCCATTGTCTGCACCAGCTGCGACTGTTGCACTTGTTGCGCCTAGGAAAAATAGAGAGATGTAAACAAACGCCAGACCCGCTGCGGCAATACAACCCGCGCTAATTAGGTACTTAGTCGTCGCTGCACGGTCCGTAATGCCCTTGCTACGAATCGCATCAACAATCAGCATACCAAACATCAAAGAAGCAAACGTATCCATGGTGTTGTAGCCTTCAAGGAAACCTTTGGTCAGTGGTTGAGTGATGTACTCACCGTGAGCCGCAAGAACGTCGCCTTGAGGGTTAACGAATACAGCGATCGCCAGTACAACCAAACCAACGAACAGTGCAGGTGTTAGTACCTTACCAATGACGTCAATAAGCTTACCTTGCGACCATGAGAAGAACATCGCTACTACAAAAAATGCAATCGAAAAGAGAGTTAGGTGAGCTTGAGAGGCATCGATGAAGAACGGTTTCACCGCCATCTCATAGGCAACAAGGCCAGTACGCGGTGCAGCAAATGCAGGACCGATAATGATAAAGATCAGTACAGCCATGATGGTTGCTGCTTTCTTAGGAAGATCTTTAGTTAAGTGACCCCAAGAGCCACCAGCCACTGCAACCGCGACGATAGTGATTAACGGCAGACCAACGGCAGTCAGCAGAAAACCAGACATCGCTGGAAGGAAGTGATCACCGGCTAATTGGCCAGCTAGAGGTGGGAAGATGATGTTACCCGCACCCAAGAAAAACGCAAAAAGCATAAAGCCCAATGCCATTATATCTGTTAGTTTTAGACTCTGTTTCACAGATAATCCTTAATTATATTTATGAATTTATGTTGTGCTTACATGAATGTTACAGCTCAAAGCTGCCAATCAATCTATAAAATAGTCGCGCATAATGACGAAACAACTGGCTAGCTGCAAGTCACCACACAAAAACACCATATAAATTTGCATATGAGAACAAAAAGCAGTGGATTCCACTAGCTATAGAAAAATAGCCACAATTATAAACTAACCATAATGCACAACAATATTCTTCCAAACAGAACATTGATTCATACAAGCGGTTAACATTAGAGCTAATCACTTAAAATATCTCGATACTCAGAACATTAATGAAAGACAAAACAGTGCAAACTAAAAGCTTCAATTTTAAGCAATTCTCAATTTACGGCGGGAAAAGCGGTATGCCAGTCAGTACCGATGGCGTATTACTTGGCGCGTGGGTAAGCCTGCCACAAAGATCATGTGTACTCGATATTGGAACCGGGACAGGTCTGCTGGCTTTGATGGCTGCGCAGCGTTTTGAAGATGCTTCAATCTCTGCGATAGATATTGATCAACACGCTATTGATGCTGCCACTGTCAATATTGAGCAGTCGCCTTGGCAAAATCGTATCTCCCTTGATCACGGCAGCGTGTTAACAGCCGACTTTCCACAAAGGTTTGATGCGATCATCTGTAACCCGCCCTACTTCAACTCTGGAGAACAGGCGCAGCAAAGCCAAAGAGCCACCGCCAGGCACACCGACAGCTTGGATCATTTAGCGCTTGCCCAGCGTTGTTTCGAGATAACAACCGACGCCGCGACTGCCAGTTTCATCCTACCGACGCCTGAGGGGGAAGGTTTTATCAAGCTTGCCGAGCAATGTGGTTGGTATCTAGCAAAACGCCTTGATGTAAAAACAACAGATAAAAAGCCAGCTAGCCGAATTTTATTCGAGTTATCTAAAGATCCTGCTTGCGAGCAAGATTTGCAGCGCGAATCGCTTACAATTCACCATCAAGGTGGTTATAGCGAAGCATTTATTGCGCTCACTAAAGATTTTTATCTCAAGATGTAGCAAATACCATGTGATCCTAATCACTAATGCTTCTATAATGTCCGACTACTCTTTTTTATCGTCTGCTTTTTGAGGCAGAAACATTTATTGCTTGTGGAGAAACAACAGTGATCAGAACCTTTGCAGAACTCGATCTAAACCAAGAGCTGCTTAAAGCAATTGACGAAATGGGCTACGAACGTCCAACACAGATACAAGCTGAAGCAATCCCACAAGCGTTAGATGGAAGAGACGTTTTGGCTTCTGCGCCAACAGGTACTGGTAAAACAGCATCATTTGTATTGCCAGCACTGCAATACCTACTGGATTTCCCACGTAAGAAATCTGGCCCTGCACGTATGCTTATCCTGACGCCAACGCGTGAGCTAGCAATGCAGATCACCGAACAAGCACGTGAGCTTGCTAAATACACCAGCCTAAATATCTTCACGATCACAGGCGGTGTGATGTACCAAGAGCACGCAGATATCTTAAGTACCACTCAAGATATCGTAGTAGCAACACCTGGCCGTTTGATGGAATACATTGAAGGCGAGCGTTTTGACTGTCGTGCGATTGAATGGCTGGTTCTAGATGAAGCCGACCGCATGCTAGACATGGGCTTTGGTCCTGTTGTTGACCGTCTGTCTGCAGAGTGTCGCTGGCGTAAACAAACTTTACTGTTCTCAGCAACGCTAGAAGGTAAAGGCATTGAAGGCTTCACTGAAGATCTACTGAAAAACCCAGCGGAGATCGATGCGAAATCATCACTTCGTGAGCGTAAGAAGATCACTCAGTGGTACCACCGTGCAGACACAGCAGAGCACAAGCTGAACATCCTAAAGCACGTCATCACAGAGCAAGCTGAGCGCAGCATCGTATTCTTGAAGACGCGTGATCGTCTAGGTGATCTACGAGCTCAACTTGAAAGCGCGCAAATTCCATGTGCGTGGATCCAAGGTGAAATGCCTCAAGATCGTCGTAACAACGCGATTGCTCGTTTCCGTGACGGCTCTGTAAACGTACTACTAGCGACTGACGTTGCTGCTCGTGGTATCGACCTTCCAGACGTAAGCCACGTAATCAACTACGACATGCCACGTACTGCTGACGTATACCTACACCGTATTGGCCGTACTGCTCGTGCTGGTAAAAAAGGTAACGCGGTTTCTATCATTGAAGCGCACGATCAACTAATGATTGAGCGTGTGGCTCGTTACACAGACGAACCAATCAAAGAACGCTTTATTGAAGGCATGCGCCCTACGCATAAGAAAGCGGCCGTGACTAAGAAGAAGAAGCCGAAGAAAGAAGATAAGAAAGCGGTAGAGAAACAAAAAATCGCGAAGAAGAAAAAAATCGCGAAGAAAAAGAAAGCAGCAAAGAAGAAGTAATCTACCAGCTTCAACGATTCAATAAAAAAGCCCCATGCAGTTCGCTGCATGGGGCTTTTCTCTATCTGGCCTGTCTCGGTCTCTAATATTAACTACAGGCTAAAACCGAGAGCTACTCGTTAGCCAAGGACTACTAGTTTTGCTCTTCGCGCTTAAAGACAAGCTCTTTCGCGTTCGACTCTTCTTCAACGAAGTAGTAGCCCGCCGTATCAAACTGGGTCAGCGCCTCAACCGAGTCGATCTTGTTCTCGATGATGTAGCGAGCCATCATGCCACGCGCTTTCTTCGCGTAGAAACTGATCACCTTGTACTGACCGTTCTTGCAGTCTTTGAATACAGGGGTAATCACTTGGCCATCCAAGTTCTTCGGCTTCACGGCTTTAAAGTATTCGTTAGACGCCAAGTTGATCAACACATTGTCGCCTTGAGCATTCAACGCTTCATTCAGCTTGTCTGTGATGATGTTGCCCCAGAACTGGTACAAGTTAGTACCACGAGCATTGGCTAAGCGTGTACCCATCTCTAGGCGGTATGGCTGCATCAAATCTAATGGCTTAAGCAAGCCATATAACCCAGAAAGCATGCGCAGGTGGTCTTGTGCGTAGTCAAAATCTTCATCCGATAGCGTTTCAGCGTCTAGGCCAGTGTATACATCGCCTTTAAAGGCTAGGATTGCTTGGCGTGCGTTGTCTTGGGTAAAGGTCTCGCTCCACTGCTCAAAGCGCGCTACGTTCAACCCTGCGATTTTATCGCTGACTTTCATCAGTGCAGAAATATCTACTGGCGTCAGTTTGCGGCACTCTTCAATCAGCTCAGCAGAGTGTTCAACAAACTCAGGCTGACTAAAGCGTTCCGTCGCTAATGGTGATTCGTAATCAAGTGTTTTGGCTGGAGAAACGACAACTAACATAACTTTACCCTAATCGGTTATCTAACTGGATGCTGCTAGAGTATAGAAAAAACATCAACTTGTCTTTATGACTCTTCCTATTACTTCGATAGGGAGAATGAGCTTCGATAGACAGAATGAGACAAATGACAGGCAAACAAAAAGGCTAAGGTCGAAACCTTAGCCTTTCTAATCACTTTAGGATGAGCCGTTTATCGCTCCAACAAGATTACTTCTTGTTGTTGTCCCAAATACCGTCTTCCAGCTGAGACTTAAGCTCTGGGAAGTCATTCGAATCGAATGTTGGTACTTTACCCGCGTCTAGTTGGCGGTTGTAGTCTTTCGCTAGCTTAATCACGATACCTGATAGCAGGATAATCGCCACCAAGTTAACAATCGCCATTAGGCCCATCGATACGTCAGCCAGTGCCCATACCGTTGGTAACGTCGCTAGAGAACCGAACATAACCATACCCAGAACAACGATACGGAACAGCACTAGGCCCTTCTTGTTGTTGTGCTCAAGGAAGATAAGGTTCGTTTCAGCGTACGAGTAGTTTGCAATGATTGAAGTGAAAGCGAAGAAGAAAATCGCTACCGCTACAAAAATGCCGCCCCATTCGCCCACTTGTGCTGTTAGTGCACGTTGCGTTAGTTCGATACCCGTTACTTCACCGTGTGGTACATACTCACCAGACATCAGGATGATTGCGACTGTTGCTGAACAGATAACAATGGTATCCATGAACACGCCTAGCATTTGCACGTAACCTTGTGATGCTGGGTGCGGTGGGTAAGGCGTAGCAGAAGCTGCTGCGTTTGGCGCAGAACCCATACCCGCTTCGTTCGAGAACAAACCACGTTTGATGCCGTTAATCATCGCTTGTGCGATTGCGTAACCTAGGCCACCCGCTGCTGCTTCTTGCAGACCGAATGCACTCTTGAAGATAAGAGCCAGTACTTCAGGCACTTTCTCGATGTTCGCGAACATCACGTACATAGCGATCGCTAGGTAAGCCAATGCCATGATTGGAACGATGATTTCTGCTGTGCGTGCAATCTTACGGATACCACCGAAGATAACGAACGCAGAGATGATTACGATACCAACACCAACGTAGCTACGCTCAAGGTCGAATGCCGTATTCATTGCGCTTGCAATCGCGTTCGCTTGAACCGCGTTGAATACAAGACCAAATGCAATGATGAGGAAGATAGAGAATAGAACCCCCATCCAACGCATGCCTAGGCCTTTCTCCATGTAGTATGCAGGGCCGCCGCGGTAGTTACCGTCGTTATCACGCGTTTTGTATAGCTGTGCCAGTGTGCTTTCTGCAAACGATGTTGCCATACCTAGCATTGCGATTAGCCACATCCAGAAGATAGCACCAGGGCCACCAGCGGTTAGTGCTACAGCAACACCTGCCATGTTACCCGTACCTACACGAGCAGCGAGACTAGTACAAAGAGCTTGGAAAGAAGAGATACCAGCACTGTCTGCTTTACGGCTGTTTCTAAGAACAGAGAACATGTGGCCGAAATGGCGGAATTGAATGAAGCCTAGTCGTACAGTGAAGTAGATACCCACACCAACCAGTAAGTAAACTAAGATAGATCCCCAAAGGAGATCGTTCATCAAATTGATTAAGTCTGTCACGTGAACCTCGTAATTGAGTTTAAGCACCGATCATGCTTCCTAGCCTTCCTCTTAATCGCCTATGCCTCTGTCAATGTTGTGTCGGCACTCTTGTTATATTCTTGCGGCGATTGAGACTGTAAATGTCGCTTCATGCATCCATTTTACGTATCAGTGTATTTTTTGACGGGCGGATAATGCAGCGAGACGGCCTAAAAATCAATATGCAAAGACATTTATATTAAAATGACATTTCACTAATAACACACCTTTTGTTAACACAACTTTCAACAATGCAGCCCAATAAAAGTCACATTATCGGGACATAATATCAACAACAGCCACGGCACTACCCCAACAAGAACATCATCCTATAAAAATGACGTCAGCCTAGGTTTTACAAGGTATAGTGAAGATCTTCGTTTTTTTCTAGGCCAATGAGATCCCTATACCGCACGGTACCATGTGCACTTCAATGCATTGTAGTCAAAACGCTATTCCATTCGCACAATGAATTAACATTCAATAACCCCCAATTTAATCGTTTACTTAGGTTTGTTTGCCTGTTTTTTATACATAACAATTCTCACAATGTGTGAGCATGCATAAGAAAATAGAACAAAAGCTTCATGGATTTGAAACAAATGAGAAACAAATCAAAGTTATTGTGAACCTAAATATGATATTTATTGGTTCGTAAGAACTAGTCCCACGGAAGGAGATATGGCTTATGGATAGCTTTCAATTCGATGAAGTATCAGAACTAGAAATGCCTCGTGTAACTCAAAAATCACGCTCGAAACCACTCAAGCGTAAGTGGCGTGAAATCGAAGCCATCAACGATCGTAGGCAGCTTGAGAAAGAGCTGAGAGAGATGAACCTAGGTCTTGATTTTAGCCTTGACGATATAAAGCTTTAATCAGCACGATAAGAAATCAGATAGCAAAAGGCACCTATATAGGTGCCTTTTTTATTTTTTGAGGTAGTTAATCCGCTCAAAGCGCCATTTGGAAACCAACCCTCTAATATAGAGGACACCTAAAATAGGTGCACCTCAACATTACAACGGGCTAAACACACTCTTGTTCATTTTGTCGAACCCGAGCCGCGAGTTGGCGATATTGATCGGCGATGGTCTCTCCAAAAACAGGGTCATCTTCCGGTTGAAGCCATTGAGACTCCACTTCTTGCCAATCTTTCACCGTGAACGCCTCAACAATCATGGGTAGCACATGCTTCTCTTCATATTCCATGTGCTTTCGCTGAGCCTTAACAAACGCTTCAAGCTGCTCAATAAAGACTTGCTGAGGAACCACCGCATCTTGAAGGATCATATCGACCAAACCTAAAAAGTCCGCCGTTTTCTCAGAAAGCAATTGATGCTCTAACTCCAAGTCTTCAATCGCTTGCTCGCTGCCATATTGCTTAAGATAGTAGCGATAAATGACGTCTTCTTTAGGGTGATGCACTTTGTCTGAATGGTTCATAAGGTAATGAACCACCTCTGCGATCAGGCTATAGTTTATTTCTCGCTCCTGTTTCAGAAACTCTAACTTACTGTTGAGTATCGCGAGTAAACGAGCCATATAGCCATGCTCTCGTCTTATCCTTTCAATCATCATAGTATTGCACTCCATTACACCTACTATTTATAAGTGTATACGAATATGCTGATTTATGATTTGACCCTGCTCAGAAAACCACCAACCTACACTTCTGTTGGTAAACGCCAGTCAATAGGTTGTTGATCCATAGAAGAAAGCAGCTTGTTGGTTGTAGAGAAATGCTGACAACCGAAGAATCCACGGCGTGCCGATAATGGCGATGGGTGAGGTGCAACCAACACATGATGCTTGTCGTCATCAATCGCTTGACCTTTCTTCTGGGCGTGTGCGCCCCACAACAAAAAGATGATCGGTTCAGAGCGCTGATTGAGCTCAGCAATAATGGCATCGGTAAAGGTTTCCCAGCCACACTTAGCATGTGAGTGTGCTTTTGCCTCTTCGACTGTAAGGACTGTGTTCAACATCAACACCCCTTGCGATGCCCAAGAATCGAGATAACCATGACTAGGAATCTCAAAGCCCTCTATATCTTGTGCAAGCTCTTTGTACATATTGCGTAGAGAAGGTGGGATTTTCACACCAGGAAGCACTGAGAATGCTAAGCCGTGAGCTTGGTTAGCACCGTGATAAGGATCTTGCCCTAAGATAACCACTCGCACGGATTCGAAAGGCGTCATATCAAAGGCACTGAACACCTGTTCTTGTGGCGGGTAGACGGTTTTACCACTATTACGTTGCTGTTCAACAAACGCGAGGACACTCTGAAAGTACTCTTTATCACGTTCATCATTAATAATGGATTCCCAAGTCTTTGGTGCGGTCATCGTTTTACTTCCCAATCATCAAGGTTTCTAGCGGCTTTCGCCAGACAAAAAAATAGCTGTATCGGCTAACTGTCCTAAATAAGGCTCTAGTTATACCTCATACAGCTATCAATAAACATGATGTGTAGGGTTCACTTGTTGATGAATCATAATAATCAGTTCAAGTTGTGCTTATCTCGATTAACCACTTTTCTGCTGTGTACGATGGTGGCCGTGGTTATGCACGTGACGGTTTGGTGTAGGTAAACGGCGTGCGACAGCAATAGTTGAAGTTTGGGTGATTGAATACATAAAGGCACCTCCTCTAAGACATCGTGAACTACATATTCACTTTAATACTATGAAAGAAATGTGCCAATTTTTAGAAATAGACGGAAATAAATTTCCCCCTCTATTATTACGCTTGTTCGCTCGCTAGCGTTGCTGAGCGATGAAACATTCTAAGTTGTTGAATTTCCTCTTTCCAGATCGTCGAATCAATGGTTTCCAAGATAAGAGGGATACCATTAAAGCGAGAATCAGAGGCAATATACTCAAAACAATCCCAGCCAATTTCGCCTTTTCCTAAAGAATGGTGTCGATCGACTCGGCTCGCGAACTCAGCTTTTGAATCATTGATGTGCATTGCTCTTAGATAGTGCATACCCACGATGCGGTCGAACTCAGCAAAAGTATGCTCACACGCCTCTTTTGTACGTAAGTCATAGCCAGCAGTAAACGTATGGCAGGTGTCTAAGCACACACCAACACGTGACTTATCTTCTACCTGTTCGATAATCTCTGCTAGATGTTCAAACTTCCAACCCAGATTAGTGCCCTGCCCAGACGTATTCTCGATCACTGCGATTACGTCAGGTACCGCTTGATGAGCTAGGTTGATCGATTCAGCGATCTTCGCCAAACATTCGCTTTCTGAGATTTTCTTTAAATGACTCCCAGGATGAAAATTCAAAAGCGTTAATCCAAGTTGATTACAACGCTCCATTTCATCAATAAAAGCCGCGCGTGATTTCTCTAGCTTCTCTTCTTCTGGTGCTCCTAGGTTAATAAGGTAGGAGTCATGAGGAAGAATGTGCTCAGCACCGAAGCCCAACATTTTGCAATTAGCTTTAAAGGCACTAATGGTTTTCGCTTCTAGCGGTTTTGCCGCCCACTGTCTCTGGTTCTTGGTAAACAGTGCAAACGCATTGGCGCCAATTTCACGTGCACGCATAGGCGCCTGATCAACTCCACCAGCAGCCGAGACATGAGCGCCAATAAACTTAATATTTGTTTCCGGTTTTGAGGATGAATTATTGTTTGTCATTAAATCACTTTACACTTTCAGAATGCTTAATAAATAAAGGGTCGTATCGGTTGTAGTTCAATAAAAACACAATAAATGTAGTAAACTTACAACAAATATGACTGTTAAATATTTTTTATACTTTAAAATATTTTGTAATTACTTTGTTTTCAAAGGTTTTATTGATTTACCTCAATATAATCACCTTTGTAAAAATATGGTTTTTGGTTGTTTTTTGACTTAAATCAATGTTAACCTTACTAATATTAGGTATACATTACCCAGCTCAATAAAAATCGAAAGTTAACACCATAATCAAACCACATTCAGTGGACTAGGAGATAGTTATGATCCAAGGTATTCAAATTACTAAAGCAGCAAACGATGACCTACTAAACTCAATCTGGCTACTAGATAGCGAGAAGAATGAAGCTCGTTGTGTTGTTGCTACTGCAGGTTTCGAAGCTGACCAAGTTATCTCAGCTGCAGACCTAGGCGAGTACGAAAGCCGTGAAGTTGCAATCGAAGCAGCACCACGCATCGAAGGTGGTCAACACCTAAACGTTAACGTTCTTAAGCGTGAAACGCTAGAAGACGCAGTTGCTCACCCAGAGAACTACCCACAGCTAACTATCCGTGTATCGGGTTACGCTGTACGTTTCAACTCTCTAACAACTGAACAGCAACGTGACGTTATCGCACGTACGTTCACTGAGTCTCTATAATTTTTAGAGCTTAAATTAGAATACAAAAACGGCGCTCATTGAGCGCCGTTTTTATTTGTTCGAAAAACAAATGGACGTTACGGTTGAACTCGACGAAGCACAGCTTTTAGCGCTTCAAAATCGTTATCAAGATCTTCAGACAACAATTCCATCGCCGCGTGCTTTGCTAGCGGGCCAGGCAGTTCGATATCAGAACCTAGGATGTCATCAACCACTTCTTTGAATTTCGCTGGGTGTGCTGTACACAGGAACAAGCCAGTTTCGTTCTCTTGCAGTTGCTCTTCCAGTAGACGGTAAGCAATCGCACCATGTGGTTCACATAGGTAACCTTGTGCTTTTAGGTCGCGAACTGACTCAGCGCTCTGCTCGTCAGATACTTTACCTTTGCCTAGTGTATCTAAGCCCCAACCTTTCAGTTGGCAAAGCTCTTCGATACGAGGCCAGTTGTTTGGTTGGCTTACGTCCATCGCGTTCGATGTTGTCGCAACAGTCGGTTTTGGATCCCACTGACCTGTTTCTAGGTAACGAGGAACAGTGTCATTTTCGTTAGTTGCTGCGATAAAACGCTTAACAGGTAGACCTAGCGCTTTAGCCAATAGACCAGCCGTTAGGTTACCAAAGTTACCACTTGGTACAGAGATAACGAGGTTTTCACGTTGCTCTTTAGTCAGCTGAGAAGCCGCCTCAAAGTAGTAACAGATCTGAGCCATTAAACGGCTGATGTTGATCGAGTTTGCCGAGTTAAGACCGATCTCTTTACGCAGTTCAGCGTCATCAAATGAGTCTTTAACTAGAGCCTGACACGCATCAAAGTCACCATCAATCGCCACAGTGTGGATGTTCTTGCCAAGCGTACAGAACAGCTTCTCTTGCAGTGGGCTGATCTTGCCTTTCGGGTAAAGAATCACAACATTGATGTTTTCCATGCCGTAGAAAGCATGCGCAACCGCAGCACCAGTATCACCTGATGTTGCCGTTAAGATAGTGATTTGACCACCATCAGAAACAGCTGCTAAAGATTGAGCCATAAAGCGGCCACCGAAATCTTTAAACGCCAGTGTTGGACCGTGGAAAAGCTCAAGCGCGTAAACGCCGTCTTTTACTTGGTTGATTGGTGCAGGGAATTGGAACGCTGCATCCACCATTTGGTCGATCTGTTCTTTTGGTAATTCATCACCAATCAATGCTGACAGAATCTTTGAGCTACGAGGGACAAAGTCCTCTGCTAGCAGCGCATCGATATCATCAAACTTTGGCAGTTCAGATGGGAAAAATAGACCTTGATTACGGCCTAAGCCTTGACGAACGGCTTGGCCAAAAGAGACTTGTTCATCATTTTCTTTGATGTTGTACAGTTTCATAACTCACTTCCTGTAACGATCGAACCCTGCTTATCTAGGCGACAAACGTGAACGAATCCTTCTTCATTTTGTACGTAATTTTGTTCTAACCAGCGTGCAACACGCTCGGCGACATCTTGTTCTTTGCAAATGCTAAATAGAGTTGGACCACTACCAGAAATACCAGTAGCCAGTGCCCCAGCTGACAGCGCGTATTTACGAGCATCAGCAAACCCTGGAAGCAGTTTCTCACGATATGGTTCAGCGATCACGTCTTTGATCATCTTAGCGGCTAGCTCTGGCTGACCAGAATGACACGCGTGGATGAAACCCGCTAAATGGCGACCATGAGCAATCACATCCTGGCGACGATATTGAGAAGGTAGAATCTCGCGAGCTTCTGCCGTTGAAACCTTAATGCCCGGATACGCCATTACCCAGTACCAGTCATCAAAACATGGTACTTCTTGACTAATGATACCTAGCTCTTCCAGCATTAATTGCACACCACCAAGGTAACAGGGTGCAACGTTATCGTAGTGGATACCGCCTGAAATTTTACCTTCCATTTCGCCCATCAGAGCAAGCAGTTCAGTTTCATTCAGGGGCTGACCATGAAAACGGTTTAAAGCATCCAGTGCCGCGACAATTGAACAGGCACTTGAACCTAAACCAGAACCAATAGGCATGTTCTTTTCTAGTGTCATTTCCAAAGGCTTAACCGCAACGCCTTTTTTATCAAGCTCTCGAGAGAATACCACCCAGCAGTCGTAGACAATGTTTTCTTTGGTTTCAGTTGGCAGCTTAGAAACAAAACTGCCTGCTGTTTTTAGTGAGAATGATTCATCACCTGCTTTAACCATTACTCGGTCACCGAGCAGCGCGCCATCCACTGGAGACACAGCGGCCCCCAGCACATCAAACCCTACACTGACATTGCCGATTGATGCAGGTGCATAAACAACAACATCCATATCACTTGAACTCATTCCTAAACTCCTAATTTCCAACCAAGAGTACGCATCACATCAGAGAATACGCCTGCTGCTGTAACTTCAGTACCCGCACCGTAACCACGCAATACTAGAGGGATCGGTTGGTAGTAACGGCTGTAGAATGCTAATGCGTTCTCGCCATCTTTAATCTTGAACATTGGGTCGTCGCCATCAACAGCTGCGATACGAACTTTACACTTACCATCGGCGATTTCACCAACATAACGAAGTACTTTGCCTTCTTCTGCTGCGATCGCTGACTGTTCTTGGAAGTAAGCATCAGCTTCTGGCAAGCGAGCCATAAACTCTTCAACCGTGCCTGAATCATCAAAACCCGGTGGCAATGCTTGGTCAACTTCAACATCTTCAAGCTCAAGTGCCATGCCTGCTTCACGAGCAAGAATAAGCAGCTTACGCGCAACGTCCATACCAGACAGATCATCACGAGGATCCGGCTCAGTGAAGCCGTTATCTTTAGCAATATTAGTTGCTTGACTGAGTGTCATACCTTCATCAAGCTTACCGAATATGTAAGACAGTGAACCAGAAAGAATGCCGTTGAACTTCTCAAGCTCATCACCCGCAGAAATTAGGTTCTGTAGGTTTTCGATAACCGGTAGACCTGCGCCTACTGTTGTCTCGTACATCAACTTACGACGTGAGTTACGTGCAACTTCACGAAGTTGATGGTAGTAAGCCATGCTCGCTGTATTTGCTTTCTTATTTGGTGTTACCACGTGGAAACCAGCCGCTAGGAAATCAGCGTATTGCGCCGCAATGCCTTCGCTAGACGTACAGTCAACCAATACTGGATTGATAATGTGGTTACGTTGAACAAGTGCATTTAAGCGCGCTAAGCTAAACTCTTCTGTCGCGCTCGACATGCGATCACGCCACTGCTCTAGCGGTAGACCATCGCTATCTAGCAACAAGCCTTTGCTGTTTGCTAAACCACATACGCGAATCACGATGCCTTTTTCAGCCAGTTTGCCTTGTTGACGTTGGATCTGGTCAACAAGCTCACCACCAACACCACCAACACCAACAACGAATACGTCAAGGAAGTGCTTAGAGTTGAATAGGTTTTCGTGACACGCTTTGATCGCTTCAGAGATTTTGTCTTCAGGGATAACCGCAGAGATCGCACGTTCAGAAGAACCTTGCGCGATAGCAACGATGTTGACGTTCACTTCAGCTAAAGAGGAGAAAAATTGAGACGCCACGCCACGTGAAGTGCGCATACCGTCACCCACTAGCGTAACAATCGCGACATCGTCCATGAACTCAACAGGCTCCAACAGACCATCTTTCAGCTCAAGTTCAAACGCATCTGACAGCACTTGCTTCGCTTTCACTTTATCAGCAGATTCAATACAGAAGCTGATGCTGTACTCTGAAGAGGATTGAGTAATAAGGACGATAGAAACGCCGGCAGAAGACATCGCGCCGAATACACGACTCGCCATGCCTACCATGCCCTTCATACCTGGGCCTGATACGTTAACCATGGTTAGGTCACTTAGCGTAGTGATGCCTTTGATTGCTAGGTTATCTTCGCCAGTGTCTTGGCCGATCAAAGTACCTGCACCCTGTGGGTTGAAGCTGTTTTTGATTAGACAAGGAATATGGAATTGCGCGATAGGAGCGATAGTCTTCGGATGTAGAACCGAAGCGCCGAAGTAAGAAAGCTCCATCGCTTCTTGATAGCTTAGCGATTTAAGAAGACGAGCATCATCCACTAAACGCGGGTCACAGTTGTAAACACCATCGACATCTGTCCAGATCTCACAACAATCAGCGCGTAGACATGCCGCTAGAACCGCTGCTGAATAGTCAGAGCCATTGCGACCAAGCGTTACTAGCTCACCTTTTTCATTACCAGCCGTAAAGCCCGGCATGATGTTCACGTGACCTTGTGGAAGCGGTGATTGACGGAAGTTCTGAGTTGAAACATCCACATCGACCATCGCTTCAAGGTGGTCACCTTTAGCGTATAGGTATTGAACTGGGTCAATCAGGCTTGCTGGCTGGCCTTTCGCTTCAAGTACCGCTTTCATCAACTGGATTGAAATTCGCTCACCTTTACTGATGATGCGAGCATTTACGTGATTTGGGCACATACCCAGTAGGTTAATACCATTCACGAACTGCTTAAGTTGAGCAAGAGAGGTATCGACCTGCTCTTGAAATGCAGAGCCATCGACTGACGGCAATACAGCTTGAATCTCTGCAAACAATGCTGCGAATGATGATTCGATCTCGGTGATCTGTACGTCTGCTTCACCATTTTTTAGTGCAGCTTCAATAACAGCAACCAGCTTATTGGTTGTTTTTCCTGGAGCCGATAGTACAACGGCTAGCTCTTCTTGCTGGGCATTATTAGCGATGATATCTGCTGCTCGTAAAAAACGATCTGCATCAGCTAATGATGAACCTCCAAACTTTAAAACGCGCATCCCTTTCTCCATAAGTCATAAAAATGGTACAAAAAAAGGCCTGTATCTTGTTGGATACAGGCCTTTTTTTTAAAATCCGTTACTTAGCAGCCTGCCCCAACAATGTGAATGTCGGTAATAATAATGGTTGTGGTCATTACTAGGTGGCTTACGTGCTGCATATCAAATTCTCTGCTTGTGCTTTACTCTACGTGTATCAATTTTTACCACTGGACGTCAATGAAAAGTTGCGTTTTTTTTACATTCGCACCGTTTTTCAGAGCAAACCGTCATTTAAGGGATAAAACACCCTGTATAAACCTTCACTTAAGATACTGGATTTACTCATTGAACAGGCAAGAGTGATCAATTGCATATATAGTCATAACAAAATGCTATATCGATTGTGCAGCGAACGTACAAGTTCTGTGCTTTAATTGAACGATAACGTTCGAAGAACAATAATAATGACATCAGGAGTGGGAAATGAAGAGATTACTTATTCTTTTGGCTTTTGCTATGCCTGTTGTTTGTTCAGCGAATAGCTTGCCTCTACTACCCAGCCAGATCGATAGTTCTTCTCATAAATTCTTTATCTCCACACAAAACGCGTCGAGTGAAAGCTTCGATACTTGGAAGATAGACAGTGGCTACTCTTATAGCTTGTTTTCAGATGTGGATCTTTACGTCGGTACACGTATCAATAGTGCGGCACTGAAACAGGAAAGTGGATTCTTGAGTGGTGTCAGTTATCAGTTCTCAGAAAGAGTCTCTTTTAACAGTTCTCTACACACCTATAAAGACGAGACCGAAGACAATGAGAAATCGGTAGCCGCAGAGGTTTCCAGCCGAGTGCAACTAACAGATAACCTAGATTTGCATGCCACCCTTGATTATGAAGAGTGGCAGCAAGGTGTTGAAGTGGGACTAGGGTTTCGCTTTTAGTCTCTTTAGCTTGTTCTTTATTAACAGATTAGTGCGGATTGAGATCCAAACTTTTAGTACATCACAAACCATTCCCCGTTCTAATCTATCAACGGCATTCAATTTGAGTCAGTTACGATTCAATTAACAGCTCAGGTGAAATTAACACGCCATTCCAATCGGCATAAATATAGTCACCAGGCTGAATCAGTTGATTATGTATAGAGAGTGTCACATTCACTTGGCCGACACCGCGTTTCTCTGTTTTGAATGGCGATGCACCTAACGCCTGAACGCCAAGGTCCATTTGCGACATCATGCCTACATCACGCACCGCACCGTTTACAATCACGCCTTCCCAACCGTTTTCTATCGCGAGAATAGCGAGTTGATCGCCAAGCAGCGCCTTCTGGCATGAGCCATTTCCGTCAACGACAAGCACTTTGCCACAGCCGTCGGTCTCTAAAACCTCGCGAACCTTGGAATTATCGTGATAACAACGAACTGTTACAATTTTTCCAAAGAACGCACCACGTTGGCCGAAGTTCTGCAATGGCATGTTCAGTAGGGTGACTTCGCTTTCAAACTCATCACACAAGTCGGGTGTTATATCGTGCATATATCCTCCGTGAGTAAGGCGTTACCGGTTATGTCAGGCTAGCCTCTATGCTTTTATATGTTATTAAAATTAATCCTTTGTTTTCATTGTTCTATGCTCAATTTATTACTCAATAAAAGTTGATTGAGCATATTTATCTACTAGACTCTTAAGACAGCTTTCAGCTTCCTTGGTTCATAATCCGGTCTTTAGCAGGCAAGATGTGCGAAGCATCTCGAATAATCATTCTTGTTTTGGTGCTAAATAGTCACCATAACATTGGTTAAGTTGTAGCCATACTATTAAAGTTTGTTGCGATACGGCAATTGATGTAAATCAACAAAGTGAATGGAATTAACATTCTCGCGTTGTTAGCATGCTGTTAACATTATAGAATCCACTCCAATCACTAAAAGAATGATTGAAAGGCGTACTGGATCTACGTTATTGGGCAATACTTCAAGGAAGGCAGATAGCTGGAAGTAAGTGTTTTTTTGAAAACTTTAAGTTATCATCAAAAATACATTACCTGTATGTTATGTTTTTGCCTAGAATTTATTCTATTAGCACAGTTTCGTCACAAATTTAGGTACCGCCAAATGCAAACCCCGCAGATTCTTATCGTTGAAGATGAGCAAGTAACTCGTAACACTCTAAAGAGTATTTTTGAAGCAGAGGGATATGCTGTTTTTGAGGCTAGCGACGGTGAAGAGATGCACCAAGTGCTATCTGACAACCAAGTTAACCTTGTAATTATGGACATCAACCTTCCAGGTAAGAATGGCCTACTACTTGCGCGTGAACTACGTGAGCAAGCAAACGTAGCGCTTATGTTCTTAACTGGTCGTGATAATGAAGTTGATAAGATCCTTGGCCTAGAGATCGGCGCTGATGACTACATCACTAAGCCTTTCAACCCTCGTGAACTGACTATCCGTGCACGCAACCTTCTGAACCGTTCAATGAGCACAAGCTCTGTTCAAGAAGAGAAGCGTAGCGTTGAGAAGTATGAGTTCAACGGTTGGGTACTAGATATCAACAGTCGTTCTCTGGTTAGCCCAGATGGCGAAGGCTACAAGCTACCTCGTTCAGAGTTCCGTGCTCTACTTCACTTCTGTGAGAACCCAGGTAAGATCCAAACACGTGCTGACCTTCTTAAGAAGATGACTGGCCGTGAGCTTAAGCCACACGATCGTACTGTAGACGTAACAATCCGTCGTATTCGTAAGCACTTTGAATCTGTTTCTGGTACGCCAGAAATCATCGCAACGATTCACGGTGAAGGCTACCGCTTTTGTGGTGACCTAGAAGACTAATTCGATTCGCGCCTCTTACCATTTAGCACTACTCACCAGTAAGTGTTTTGAACACTAGAAGCGTCATCAATAGTTATTAAAAAGGGAGAATGCCAACGCATTCTCCCTTTTTTATTGTTCTTAATTGGATAAGATTTTAGTAAACCGTATCCACCTTAACGTCTTTCTCTACTAACCACTTCACGGTTTCGCCATCTTTAAGTTCCACCGCCACATCAACAGGCTTGTCACTGTCGATTTCTAGCTGCCATACAAACGCGACTTCCCATTGAGTTTCACTGTGTGTTCTTAAATCAAGATCGTCAGCCGTTACCAACAAGGTGTCTGCACCCTGTTTAACCGTAACACTTTCAACCGCAAGCGTTGCTGGCAGTTGTGAGTCTGACTCTAGGTAGATAGCACCATGTAGGGTCTTATCTTGAGTCTCGCCAATCGTTGGCATCTTGTTGTGCCAAAGGTTGCTTTTCATGGTAACTGTTGCTGCAGATACTTCGACTTGATTATCTTGCTGCCATTCTACTTGTGGCGCAGAACAACCCGCTAATGCCACTACACATGCGGCGAATGCTAATTTTTTCATTATTCTTCTACCTTTGATTTAACCAACTCTTTAAAACTTCAATGTCATTCTGGTATTCGTTATTTATCTCATCAACCCAATCTGAAATGTTCTCCCACCACGCAGGCAAATCTGGAGATTGAGCTTTCTGGGCAACTTGTTGGATGCGTTTCAGACCAATAGAACCTGCAGCACCTTTAATCTTATGTGCCTCAGAAACGATACTGGCTTTATCTTTCGCGACCATGTTGGAGTTCAATATTTCCATATACTCCGGCATCATATCTTCGAACATCGCGATGTTATCCAAAACCGGTTTCGGTCCAACAATATCAACATAAGACTCTAGCATATCAATATCAAGCAAAGTGGTATCAATTTCTGAAAGAAAAGGCTTACTCGCGTCGACTTTATCAATGCTCTCAACCTTATCGGTGCCCGCTACCTTCTCAATTACCTCTGGTGCATCTTCGATAAGTTCACTGATGACATCTTGGATAGCTCGAACCGACAAAGGTTTACTGATCGCTTCGTCCATGCCTTTCTGGAAGTACTCTTGCTTGTTGTTTAATACGTTCGCAGTTAACGCCACCAAAGGCGGTAGCTGGCTGTATTTCTCGCGGTAGTATTGAGCAATATCGAAACCCGTCATATCTGGCAGTTGGATATCCAACAACACCAAATCATAGTCTTCAGGATTGAAAGCAATTTGCGCCTCTTTACCCGTCATCACGACTGTCACTTCATGGCCAAGGCTTTCAAGTAGAGAGCGAGCCACTGTGATATTGAGTTCAATGTCTTCGACCATAAAGATCTTAAGATTCGACTGTTTTCTTGGCGTTTTGATCAGAGCCTGAGTATCGTGATTCACTGGAACTCGAATCGAAACCGTAAAGGTACTGCCAAAGCCCTCTTCACTGATGACTTCAATGTGGCCATCCATCATATTAATTAGCTGTTGAGAGACAGCGAGACCAATACCCGTGCCGACAGCGTGCAAGTTGTCCGTGCCCGATTTCACCTGATAGTACATCGCGAAGATCTTCTCGATTTCACTTTCAGGGATACCAATACCAGTATCTTCCACTTCCATCGTAATGTTGGCAAAGTCACCATCAATGTCGGCGCTGACTGTCATCACCACTCCACCATCTTTGGTGAACTTCATCGCGTTACTAACAAGGTTCCACAGTACCTGTCTAAGACGAGTACCATCCACCTCAACAGCAGCTGGAAGATCAGACAATCTTTCTAGATCGAACCTTAACCCTTTCTGCTCAGCCATCAACGCAGAGATACTTTCGATCTCGACAACGAAATCTTCAAAGTTAATAGGCGTAGGGAAGAGTTCAAGCTTACGGCGGTCGAACTTATCCATATCAATAATATCGTTGAAGATATTACCCAGTGTCACCGCGCTCACCTTGATGGTTTGCATCTGCTTGCGCTGTTCGGTGGTCAGTTGGCTATCAAGCAGCATGCGGCTCAAGCCAATGATGCCGTTGAGCGGCGTTCTTAACTCGTGGCTAATAGTTGAGATAAAGGTGGTCTTATCGCGGCTGGCTTTTTCTAACGACTCTTGATGCTCTTTACGTTCAGTAATATCGCGGCCAAAACCAACCAAGCCCAAGTGACGACCATCTTTGCTGTAGAAAGGCACTTTACGCAGTTCGAAGTAACTCTTGCGGCCATCTGGGTATTCAAGCCATTGGTCATAAGTCAGTGCTTGGTTGTCAGCAAATACTTTCTTATCGGTTTCAACAACTTGCTGAGCGACCTCTTTACTGTAAACATCCCAAGGAGTTAAACCAACTAGCTCTTTTTCTGTTTTACCAGTGAGCTCTTCAACCGCACGGTTACAACCAGAGAACACACCATCTTCATTACGGTAGTAAATAAGGTCAGGCGAGGCATCGATAAACGAGCGTAACAGTGCAGTACGTTCTGCGAGTTCAAGCTGAGTACGCTCGCGCTGGAACACCTCGTTTTCGAGATCTTGCATTGCTTCTGCGCGCGCTTCTTCCGCTTTTTCACGCTCTTCAATTTCTTGATTAAGCTTCTCGATATTGAGCTGCATTTTATTGTTGAGTTCTTGGTCTCGCTCACGCATGTCGCCAAGTTTAGAGACCAATTTCGCTAACCTTTGACGTGATTCTTCCAACTGGTCCACGACCACTGACAGAAAATAAACCGCCCAAGGCGTGATCACTAAACCGAAGAAAACTGAACGGACAATGTCGATGTCATCAACATTGCCTTTGAGTGCAAGGGTGATACCGACTTGCACAACAACAGCGAGGGCAACAAGCGCTAGGGCGAGTAAGATAGAAAAGCGGACAATCCCCAGTTTTACGAGTAGATCCACGTAATACTGGGCAAGATTTTTCATGGGTTTCATTTAGCGCTCCATGCGATAAGACTAGCAACATTCTACCCTGTTTGAAGATGGGAGGTAAGCTAGCTACATCACACGCAGCAAGTGTTCAGCGGTAATTTCGAAGGTTAATTAACCAATACAAATACTAACTAAGCAAAAATAGCCGGGGATAATCAAATTGCCAATTTTATAGCGTTAGCGAATTGAGTATGGATGCACCATTGAACGGTTGCGACCGTCTGATTTCGCTTGATACAACGCACTATCAGCCAAGGCAACAGCCGATTCCATTTCATCATCAGGTGTAGGAATGTAAGAGATAATACCAATACTCACCGTGATGAATTCAGAGACTGTCGACTTCTCATGCGCAAGTTCCAATTTTAGGACTTCATCATGAATACGCTGCGCCACCAGCTGAGCACCTTCGGTCGTTGTATTTGGCAGAATAAAGCCGAACTCTTCACCACCATAACGAGCCACACAATCAGATGAACGATTCAACACCTGCTTAAATGCCTGAGAAACCTGAATCAAAGCATCATCGCCTTGTTGGTGTCCGTAAAAGTCGTTGTAGCCTTTAAAGAAGTCGATATCACATAGCATGATCGTCAGTGGCAGCTTCTCACGCACATGATAATGCCACAGTGTAGAGAGCTGTTCATCGAAACGACGTCGGTTAGACACTTTAGTCAGGCTATCCATAAAGCTGAGGCGTTCAAGTTCAAGGTTGGCTTCTTCAAGCTTTTGTTCTGCTAGATAACGCTCTGTAATATCACGCGCCATGATCAACACACCATTAGTGCTCGATGCTGGATCTCTAAACGGTGATTTGACTACATCATACCAAGTAAATGTTCCATCACTTGAGACCACTTTGTCGATATAACGCAGTGATTTACTTTGATGAAGCACTTGATGATCGGTTTCTGATATTCGCGTATAGATGCTATGTGGCACCACATCTTGTAAACGTTTACCGATCAAGTCACTGACTTCAGAGATACCCAGCGCAGCCACAAATGGTTTATTACACGCTTGATAAACCATGTTTTCATTAAAGATACCAATCGAGTCTGGGCTGGCCTCCAGGAGGTTTTGCAAGATGGTGTCACGCTGCGCAAGTGCCACTTCGGTATCTTTTCGCTTCTCCATCTCGCCACGCAGTTTCTGCTGCATGTCATGCCAATCGGTCACATCATGACTAATAGAGAGCGTGCCGATGGTTTCTCCATCTTGGGAAAGCAGCACACTTTGGTAGGTTTCAAGCAAGCAGCTTTTTCCATCTTGATCTGTAGTCCAAGAGCGTTCACTTACACGACCTTTTAATACTCCACCAGAAACACTCAGGGTGCCCTCTTCAGCACGACCATGCCAAAACTTTTTAAACGAGCGATTACTCGTCACTAACTGACCTTTCTGATCTTTCACGTAGATCAGCTCAGACAAAGAATCCAAAGCGGTACGAGCAACATTCAGTTCTCGAACTTCTTGGGACAGTTCTTCGTTAGTGTTTTTATAAGGTGAGGCGTGAATCATCCAAGCCTGCTTATTTCTAAAATGGATCTTACGACCGATCAAGTTGATCTTGAACGACTCAAATTCAGAAAGCGCCCACAGGGAGACCTGCTCGAAGGCTCGAGAGTTGATGTGGTTGGTTAAGTAGTGACGAAAGCTGTTCTCGCTTTCCACAGTAGGAAAGCGAAAATTAACACCGATTTGGCGGATACCAAGCAACTGCATGGCTTCGCGATTGGCATAGAGTATTTCGCCACTTCGAACATCAACAAAGTAGAGTGGCGACGGGGTAGCAAGTAGAAGCGTTTCGATATGCGACTGATAACGAGAATAGAGATGCCAGCAGATGAGAGCAATCAGCAATACAACAACGATATAAATACCGTAGCCATACACCCTGTCCCACAACCAAGTCATTACCAGTTCCATTTACTCTCAATCTATACCATAAAATCTGTTAGGGAAATGTTACCACTATTTATTGGTTTTATCTGCTGCTACCTACAGTCACCCATTTCTATTAATTGGCCGCGTTTAAAACAGGCAACGTGTACTCGAATGCAGAGCCCGTTTTGATGCCTTGAGCACCGGTTTTATCCAACGAACGACCTATTTCAGTCATCGCTAACCAGCGGTTCTCACACCATAAAGGAGAAAGTAAGGTTGGGCGTCTCGCCGCTGAAGAAACACGGTGATAAACCACGTCCGCAGGCGTGCGTTGAATGATCTCACTCGCGATATCGATGTACTCTTCAAGGCTTGGGGCTTCTAGCTTTCCTGCCTTCCACGCCTTAGCCATGGTACTGCCCTCTACTATATGAAGGCCGTGCAGCTTAATACCATCGGTGCCAACGGCTAATACCTTGTCTAAGGT
This sequence comes from Vibrio sp. 10N.286.52.C3, assembly GCF_041468865.1. Lineage (NCBI taxonomy): Bacteria > Pseudomonadati > Pseudomonadota > Gammaproteobacteria > Vibrionales > Vibrionaceae > Vibrio > Vibrio sp. 10N.286.52.C3. The sequence continues at coordinate 44,115 of NZ_JBFRJM010000001.1, forward strand.
TTCAAGGTTATCCGCTTTAGTTTCTTTTGGTAGACCAACAATCAGGTGAGTACACACCTTGATACCTAAAGCGCGTGCGCGTTGGGTGATCGTTTCATACACCGCAAAATCGTGGCCGCGGTTAATTCGCTTGAGGGTTTTATCATTGGCGGTTTGCAGGCCAAGCTCGAGCCAAATCTCATAGCCTTGTTTAACGTAGCCCGCTAACAGATCCAACACCGCATCAGGCACACAGTCTGGTCGCGTACCAACACAAAGGCCGACGATCTCTGCACCGGGTGCTTTTAGCGCCTCTTCATACATATTCTTGAGCACTTGCACCTCAGCATAAGTGCTGGTGTACGCCTGAAAGTAAGCCAGGTACTTCTTGGCACGAGCAATCTCACCCGCACGATCTTTTAGCTGGTCAGCAATACTTTGAATTTGAGTTTGTTCATCGGCAAAGGAAGCCACGTTACAAAACGTGCAACCTCCACGGCCAATTGTCCCGTCTCGGTTTGGGCAGCTGAAACCACCATGAAGCGTCAGCTTGTGAACCTTCTCGCCATAACGGCGTTGAAGGTCTTGGCCGATAGTATTGACCAACTCGTGTAATTGCATATTTTCAAAGCACTCAAGTAAATAAGAATGAATATCAGTCTTTTTTGAAAAAAAATTACATCCCTGCAAAATTCGACCAATTAGTTTACTCAAGGCTTTTTGCGAGCAACCTAACAAATATCAATAAACATGCAAAAAATCGGCTCTATTTGCCTAATGTTGCACATTTGTTAGGCATTAAATTCAAAATAAAACGAAAAAAATGGTCTACATGGGTCAACTTTCATTGCAATTCGCCTAGACAAAATTGTAGGATACTTACACATATTAGCTATTTTTGAGTATTTACTTACAACGAAAACTTGCTAATAAGTCGGTGATATCTAACTCCCACCTATATAAACCACTAGTTTGTGGTTAAAAATAAACAGGTATCACTAAGGATTGTTTTTCTCGCAATACTTTTCCTGCGAGATACGGAAAGGATTCAAACCGCCAGCATAGGCAGGTTTAGACCCATAAATATAAAAGGACAAGGCTGACTTTATACAAATAAGTTGCGCCTAGATTTAACTGGAAGGATGTATCTATGGTAGATCAAGAGCAGAACTCACAGGGTCTGTATACTCCTGAATTGGAGCATGACGCTTGTGGTATCGGTTTTGTTGCGCATCTAAAGAATCGCAAATCTCATGATGTAGTAACTCAAGCACTCGATATGCTTGCACGTATGGAACACCGTGGCGGCCAAGGCTGCGATCCGTGTTCTGGTGATGGTGCAGGTATCCTGCTACAGAAGCCGCACGAATTCTTACTAGAAGAAGCCGTAAAGCTTGGAATTAAGCTGCCATCTTTTGAAAAATATGGTGTTGGTGTTGTACTTTTCCCTAAAGATGAACACAAACGTGCACAGTGTCGTGACATTCTAGAACGCAATGCACAACGCCTTGAGTTAGAAGTTATCGGTTACCGTGAACTTCCAACGGACAATTCAATGATTGGTGCTGACCCACTAAGCACTGAACCTCAATTTGAACACGTATTTATTTCTGGCGGCCCTGGTATCACACCAGAAGAGCTTGAGCGTAAACTGTATGTTCTACGTAACTACACGGTTCGTGTATGCCTAGAAAGCGTTTCAAATATCGGTGATGACTTCTACATCAACTCTATGTCTTACAAGACATTGGTGTACAAAGGTCAGCTAACAACTGAACAAGTTCCTCAGTACTTCCTAGATCTGCAAAACCCAACCATGGTGACAGCTCTAGCACTAGTACACTCTCGCTTCTCTACCAATACATTCCCACGTTGGCGTCTAGCTCAGCCTTTCCGTTACATCGCGCACAATGGCGAAATCAATACGGTTCGCGGCAACCTGAACTGGATGAAAGCACGTGAAGCAATCCTAGAATCGGATCTGTTTACACAAGCTGAAATCGACATGCTGCTTCCTATCTGTCAGGAAGGTAGTTCGGATTCATCAAACTTCGATATGGCACTGGAACTACTTGTTCTTTCAGGTCGTACTCTGCCACACGCGTTGATGATGATGATCCCGGAAGCATGGCAAGAAAACAAAAACATGGATCCAACTCGTCGTGCGTTCTACCAGTACCACGCGAACGTAATGGAACCATGGGATGGCCCAGCATCAGTATGTTTCACCGATGGTGTTCAAGTAGGTGCAACACTTGACCGTAACGGTCTGCGTCCTTCTCGCTACACAGTAACTAAAGACGACTTCCTAGTAATGGCGTCTGAGTCTGGTGTTGTTGAGATTACACCTGAAAACGTTGAGTACCGTGGTCGTCTGCAACCAGGTCGTATTTTTGTTGCTGACCTTGAGCAAGGCCGCATCATTTCTGATGAAGAAGTGAAAGACAGCATTGCTAAAGCACAACCTTACGAAAAGTGGGTTGAAGAGAACCTTCTGAGCTTGAAAAAGCTACCTGATGCGAGCAACGAATTTAGCCAACCTTCTCCAGAGAAACTCCTACACAAACAACAATCGTTTGGCGTGAGCTCTGAAGAAGTAAACGAAATTATTCTACCTCTTGCGAAAACAGGCTACGAGCCACTTTCTGCAATGGGTGCTGACTGGCCGCTAGCGATTCTTTCTCACCAATCGCAGCACCTTTCAAACTACTTCAAACAGTTGTTTGCACAAGTAACTAACCCGCCGATCGACCCGATTCGTGAGCGCATGGTTATGTCTCTGAACACTTACCTAGGTAAAGACCAGAACTTACTTGCAGAAACACCTGAGCACTGTCAAAAAGTAGAACTTGAGTCTCCAGTACTGTCTAACTCTGAGTTAGAAAAACTGCGTGCAATCGATAACGAGCACCTTCAGGCGAAGACGCTGGATATCGTATTCCAAGCAAATGGCGACCAAGGTAAGTTAGAGCGCGCACTTAAGCGTATCTGCCAATACGCAGAAGACGCAGTGATTGATGGCTACTCTATCATCCTACTGACAGACCGTGCGGTTAACTCTAACCATGCCGCTATTCCAGCAATGCTGGCGGTTGGCGCGGTTCACCACCACCTAATCCGTAAAGGTCTACGTGCTAAGTGTGACATCGTTGTTGAAACGGGCGACGCTCGTGAGACACACCACTTTGCAACGCTTATCGGTTATGGTGCAAACGCAGTTAACCCATACCTAGTTATTGAAACGATTGTTGAACTGCAACGTACTAAGAAGCTAGATCCAAACGTACACCCACGTGAGTTATTCGATAACTACCGTAAAGGTGTTAACGGCGGTCTACTTAAGATCTTCTCTAAGATGGGGATCTCTACGCTGCAGTCTTACCACGGTGCACAAATCTTTGAAGCACTTGGTGTTAGCAAATCAGTGGTTGAAAAATACTTCACAGGTACTGTTTCTCGTATCCAAGGTCTAACGATCGACGATATCGCGCGAGAAGTATTGGTTCGTCACCGTGTTGGTTACCCAGCTCGTGAAATTCCAGCTCAGATCCTTGATGTTGGTGGTGTTTACCAGTGGAAACAACGTGGTGAGAAACACTTATTCAACCCAGAAACGATTTCTCTACTTCAAGAATCGACGCGTAACAAAGATTACGGTCAGTTCAAGAAGTACGCAAAAGCAGTTGATGACCAAGGCGACAACGCAGCAACGCTACGTAGCCAACTGGACTTCATCAAGAACCCTGCAGGCTCTATTCCTCTAGCAGAAGTAGAACCAATCGAGAACATTCTTAAGCGTTTCGCAACCGGCGCAATGAGCTTTGGTTCAATCTCGCATGAGGCTCACTCAACACTGGCTGTTGCGATGAACCGCATTGGCGCGAAATCAAACTCAGGTGAAGGTGGTGAAGATCCAGCACGTTTCGAACGTAAAGAAAACGGCGACTGGGAACGTTCAGCAATCAAACAGGTGGCTTCTGGTCGCTTTGGTGTAACGTCTTACTACCTATCTAACGCTGATGAGCTACAAATCAAGATGGCTCAAGGTGCGAAACCGGGCGAAGGTGGTCAACTACCTGGTGATAAGGTTGATGACTGGATCGGCGCAACGCGTCACTCGACTCCGGGCGTAGGTCTTATCTCGCCACCGCCACACCACGATATCTACTCAATCGAAGATTTGGCTCAGCTGATCTACGATCTGAAAAACGCGAACCGTAACGGTCGTGTCAACGTGAAGCTAGTATCAGAAGCTGGCGTAGGTACGATTGCATCGGGTGTAGCGAAAGCGAAAGCTGACGTGGTACTTATCGCAGGTTTTGATGGTGGTACGGGTGCATCTCCGATGTCTTCTATCCGTCACACAGGTCTGCCTTGGGAACTAGGTCTAGCAGAAACGCACCAAACACTACTGAAAAACGGCCTACGTAACCGTATCGTTGTTCAGTCTGATGGTCAGATGAAAACACCACGTGACCTTGCAGTAGCAACGTTACTTGGCGCGGAAGAATGGGGCGTAGCAACAGCAGCATTGGTTGTTGAAGGCTGTATCATGATGCGTAAGTGTCACAAGAATACCTGTCCTGTTGGTATCGCAACACAAAACAAAACTCTGCGTGAGCGTTTCGACGGCCGCGTAGAAGACGTAGTGACTTTCTTCCAATACATGGCTGAAGGTCTGCGTGAAGTAATGGCTGAACTTGGCTTCCGCTCTATCGATGAGATGGTAGGTCAATCGCACAAACTTAAAGTTCGTGACGACATCGGCCACTGGAAGTACAAGAACCTAGATCTAACACCTGTACTGCACATTGAGCAGGCTCGTGAAGAAGATGGTATCTACAACCAGACACAACAAAACCACAACCTAGAAGACGTTCTAGACCGCAAGTTGATTCAAGCGGCAATTCCAGCGCTTGAGAAAGGTGAAACCGTGAATGCGACCTTCCCTATCATCAACACAGACCGCTCTGCGGGTACCATGCTGTCGAACGAAATCTCGAAGGTTTACAAAGACCAAGGTTTACCACAGCCAATGAACGTTAAGTTCCACGGTAGTGCTGGCCAATCTTTCGGTGCGTTCCTTGCGAAAGGCGTTAAGTTCGAAGTAGAAGGCGACGCGAACGATTACTGGGGTAAAGGTCTGTCTGGCGGTACTTTGGTACTGTACCCAGATGCGAAGTCTTCTATCGTTGCTGAAGATAACATCGTGGTTGGTAACGTATGTTTCTACGGTGCAACCTCAGGTGAATCTTTCATTCGCGGTATGGCTGGTGAACGTTTCTGTGTTCGTAACTCAGGTGCGAAGGTTGTTGTTGAGGGCGTTGGTGACCACGGTTGTGAATACATGACTGGCGGTGTTGCCGTTATCCTTGGCTCAACAGGTCGTAACTTTGCTGCGGGTATGAGTGGCGGTGTCGCTTATGTTTGGGACAAAGCTGGTGACTTCGAAACCAAGCTTAACCCAGAACTTGTAGACCTAGATCCAATTGAACAAGAAGATAAAGATCTTCTACTAGATATGCTAACCAAGCACGTTGAATTCACAGGAAGTGAAGTTGCTCAGTCTTTCCTAGACAACTTTGAAGCAAGTATTGCATCACTGATTAAAGTTATGCCACGCGACTACAAAGCAGTTCTTGAGAAGCGTAAAGCTGAAGCACAACAGGCACAAACGGAAGAAGTGGAGGCAGTATAATGGGTAAGCCTACTGGATTTTTAGAACACGGTCGCGAGCTTCCAAAGAAGCTCGACCCATCGGTTCGTATCGAAGACAACAAAGAGTTCGTACTTAACGAAGAGTTTGGTGACAAGATCAATACTCAAGCATCTCGTTGTATGGACTGTGGCGTACCTTTCTGTCACAGCGGTTGTCCGATTGGTAACATCATCCCAGAATTCAATGATGCGGTTTACCGTGACAGCTGGGAAGAGGCTTGGAACATCCTAAGCTCTACCAACAACTTCCCTGAGTTTACCGGTCGTGTTTGTCCTGCTCCTTGTGAAAGTGCCTGTGTTCTTGGTATCAACCAAGACCCAATCACTATCTGTAATATCGAGAAAACGATTGTCGAAACTGCGTACCGTGAAGGGTACGCAAAACCTAAAACACCACGCTCTCGCACAGGTAAAACTGTCGCAGTTATCGGTTCAGGTCCTGCTGGCCTAGCCGCAGCTGAGCAGCTAAACAGCGCTGGTCACTCGGTAACGGTATTTGAACGTGACGAGAAAGTCGGTGGTCTACTTCGCTTCGGTATCCCAGATTTCAAACTGGGTATGGACGTGATTGATCGTAAGATCAACCTAATGGCTGAAGCGGGCGTTGAGTTTAAAGTTAACCAACACATCGGTGTTGATGTTAACGCTCAGCAGCTACGCCAAGAGTTTGATGTGGTATTGCTAACGGGTGGTTCTACGGTTCCACGTGACTTGCCAATCCCTGGTCGTGAGTTGAAAGGCGTTCACTTTGCCATGGAATTCCTTGGTCAAAACAACCGCCGTGCTAACAACCTAGATCTTAAAACAGAAGAGATTCACGCTAAAGATAAGCACGTTGTGGTTATCGGTGGTGGTGATACTGGTTCTGACTGTGTGGGCACATCAAACCGTCATAAGGCAGCGAGCATTACTCAGGTTGAGATCATGCCGATCCCACCAGAGAAGCGCCCTGCAAACATGCCTTGGCCTCAATACCCAATGATCATGAAAACCACCACTTCTCACGAAGAAGGTTGTGAACGTCACTGGAACATCTTAACCAAAGAGTTCATCGGTAACGAGCAAGGTCAAGTGACGGGTCTACGTATTGCTGACATCGTTTGGCAAGATGCGAAACCAGGTGAGCGTCCAGGCTTTGATGAAGTCGCGAACTCTGAACGTGTTATTCCTTGTGACATGGCATTCCTAGCAATGGGCTTCTTACACCCGGAGCCAACCGGCGTGCTTGCTCAACTAGACATTAAACTGGACGAGCGCGGTAACGTCGCTTCTGAAGGTTTTGCAACGAACCAGAAAGGCGTTTTCGCTGCTGGTGATATGCGTACTGGTCAATCTCTAGTTGTACGTTGTATTAATGAAGGTCGTGAATGTGCAATTGCCATTGATGACTTCTTAATGGGTAACTCAAACTTAGAAGCGAAAGCTGATTCACTCATGCTTTCCGCATAATATTTCTCGGGCTAACGTCAATTACGTTAGCCTAGAGGAAAAGCAATACCCTTCCTAACTTTTATATTTGGCTAGCACTCGATGCTAGCCTTTTTTCTATCTGGCATTTGTCGTTTTCAAAATTATCCTGTTGTATATGTTAAATCTCGTTAACATTCACTTTATATATCTCATTGATATCCATCGACTATTTTAGATTATTAAGTGGCTAATCGCGTTTATGCATGATAATTAACCATGAACTTGACCTTAAACACAATTAGCTATACGTTGTAAAGCTGATGAAAATAAAATCAATCGGTTTTGTTAACACAACCAATAACGTTTTAACTGGCTAAAGCAAACTATCAGTTTATAAAAAACAACAAGTATATGAATAGTTAGTCATTTACTGTCTGGATGACAGAGAAGCAAAAGGGAGAATTGTAATGGCTCTATATGATCCTAGTCTTGAAAAAGACAACTGTGGATTTGGTTTAATAGCGCAAATGGAAGGCCAACCTAGTCATAAGTTGGTAAGAACTGCTATTTCAGCCCTCGATCGCATGACACACCGTGGTGGTATCGCTGCGGATGGTAAAACCGGGGATGGCTGTGGCTTATTACTACAGAAGCCTGACTCTTATCTCAGAATTATTGCTGAAGAGAATAACTTCAAGCTCGGCAAGCAATACGCTGTCGGCATGATTTTCTTCAGCCAAGATCCAATCAAAGCGCAATCCGCGCAAGACATCGTCAATAAAGAGCTCGCTCAAGAGACCTTAACGGTTGCAGGTTGGCGTGTCGTGCCGACTAACACCGACGTTTTGGGGCCAATCGCAAAAGATTCTGTTCCAAACATTCAACAAGTCTTTATCTCAGCACCTGCAGGCTGGCGTGAGCGTGACATCGAACGCCGCCTATATATTGCTCGTCGCAGAATTGAAAAGCAGATCACCGAAGACAAAGATTTCTATATTTGTAGCCTTTCAACACAAGTAATGGTCTACAAAGGTCTGTGTATGCCAGCCGATCTTCCGCGATTTTACCTCGATCTTGCAGACTTACGCATGGAATCGGCGATATGTCTGTTCCACCAGCGTTTCTCAACCAATACTCAGCCACGTTGGCCACTGGCTCAACCATTCCGCTATTTAGCGCACAATGGTGAGATCAATACCATTGAAGGTAACCGACAATGGGCTAAGGCTCGTGCCTATAAATTCTCTTCGCCATTGCTGCCAGATTTACAAACCGCCGCACCCTTTGTGAATGAGACAGGCTCAGATTCATCAAGCCTAGATAACATGCTCGACCTGTTCCTTGCCGGTGGTATGGATGTGTTCCGAGCGATGCGCATGCTTGTGCCGCCCGCTTGGCAAAACCACCCAGATATGGACCCAGATCTACGTGCATTCTACGACTTCAACTCCAAGCACATGGAACCGTGGGATGGCCCTGCAGGTATCGTACTTTCTGATGGTCGTTACGCTGCGTGTAACCTCGATAGAAATGGCCTGCGTCCTGCGCGTTATGTCATCACCAAAGACAACCTGATCACCTTGGCATCTGAGGTCGGTATCTGGAACTACGCGCCAGATGAAGTGGCAGAGAAAGGGCGTGTCGGCCCAGGTGAATTGCTCGTCATAGATACGCGCCGCGGTAAATTGTGGCAATCTAACGAGATCGACAATGACCTTAAAGGTCGCCATCCTTATAAAGAGTGGATGGAAAAGAACGTTCACAAACTCACACCGTTTTCCGATCTGCCCGATGAGCAAGTCGGTAAGCGCAGCTTTGACGATGACACGCTCAAGACCTACCAAAAACAGTTTGCGATGAGCAACGAAGAGTCCGACCAAGTGCTGCGTGTGCTTGGTGATATGGGGCAAGAAGCAGTAGGCTCAATGGGCGACGACACGCCAATGGCTGTGCTCTCTTCAAAAGAACGCTTGGTCACTGATTACTTCCGTCAAAAGTTTGCACAAGTCACCAACCCACCGATTGATCCATTGCGTGAAAAACACGTGATGTCTTTGGCGACCAGTATTGGGAAAGAGATGAACGTGTTCTTTGAAACAGACGGTCACGCCTATCGTGTCACGTTTGATTCACCAGTACTGCTTTACTCAGACATGCAGCAGCTTCTGCAGTTGAGTCAAAAACATTATCGTCATGTCATTCTCAGCATGCACTACGACCCGAATAACCAAGATCTAGAACAAGCAATCAAAGCAGTATGTGATAGCGCCGAACAAGAAGTCAGCGAAGGTGCGGTTTTAGTTGTGCTGTCGGACAAAGGTTTAGAGAAAGGAAAACTACCGATCCCTGCAGCCATGTTGGTTGGTGCGGTGCAAACAAGGCTTGCTGATACCAACCTGCGTTGTGATGCCAACATCGTTGTTGAGACAGCAACTGCGCGCGACCCACACCAATTTGCTGTGCTGCTTGGCTTCGGTGCAACCGCGGTTTACCCATACCTCGCTTATGAAGCGTTAGGTAAAATGTTGGATGATGGCTCTTTAGATAAAGATTATCGTGCCGCAATGCAAAATTACCAAAACGGCATCAACAAAGGTCTGTACAAGATCATGTCGAAGATGGGAATTTCAACCATTGCCTCTTATCGCTGTTCACAGCTTTTCGAAGCCGTTGGCCTTCATTCCGATGTTGTTGAGCTCTGTTTCCGCGGAGTTACCACTCGAATCCAAGGCGCAAGCTTTAGCGATTTCCAACAAGATATCTATAACTTATCGCGTAAAGCCTGGACTAAGCGTAAGCCAATCGAGCACGGTGGTTTACTCAAATACGTACACGGCGGCGAATATCACGCCTATAACCCTGATGTGGTTGGCACTCTGCAAACTGCAGTAAAAACAGGTGAGACATCGGATTATCTCTCTTTTGCTAAGCAAGTAAATGCTCGTCCAGCTGCGATGTTACGCGACTTAATGAGCCTCAAAAAAGCCGATCAGCCTCTACCACTAGAGCAAGTCGAGCCTAACAGCGATCTGTTTAAACGCTTCGACTCTGCGGCAATGTCGATCGGTGCTTTGAGCCCAGAAGCGCATGAAGCATTAGCAATGGCGATGAACCGCTTGGGTGGTTACTCAAACTCTGGTGAAGGTGGTGAAGACCCTCGACGCTTTGGTACTGACCGTAACTCTCGTATCAAGCAGATAGCTTCCGGTCGTTTTGGTGTGACGCCACATTACTTAACCAATGCGGATGTTTTGCAGATCAAGGTCGCGCAAGGTGCGAAGCCTGGAGAAGGTGGTCAACTGCCCGGCCATAAAGTTACCGCAGAAATCGCTAAGCTGAGATATTCAGTTCAAGGGGTGACACTGATCTCCCCTCCTCCACATCACGATATTTATTCTATCGAGGATCTAGCGCAGCTGATTTTCGACCTTAAACAAGTGAACCCTAAAGCCTTGGTTTCAGTAAAGTTAGTATCGGAACCGGGTGTAGGCACGATTGCAACTGGTGTAGCGAAAGCCTATGCCGATCTGATCACCATTTCTGGCTACGATGGCGGTACCGCGGCAAGCCCTCTAACCTCGGTAAAATACGCAGGTTGCCCTTGGGAGCTTGGCTTAGCAGAAACTCAACAAGCACTGGTTGCTAACGGGCTTCGTCATAAGATCCGCCTGCAAGTCGATGGTGGTTTAAAAACTGGCCTTGATGTGATTAAAGGTGCGATTCTCGGTGCAGAAAGCTTTGGTTTTGGTACCGCGCCAATGGTCGCTATGGGTTGTAAGTTCTTACGAATTTGTCACCTAAACAACTGTGCGACGGGTGTTGCGACTCAAGATGAAACACTACGCCGCGAATACTTCAAAGGCCTGCCAGACATGGTGGTGAACTACTTTACAGGCCTAGCCGATGAAGTTCGCCAATACCTTGCAGAACTCGGCGTAGAAAAACTCACGGACCTGATTGGTCGTACTGACTTACTTGAAGCCGTTCAAGGCCTCACCGCGAAACAGAACAAGCTCGATCTCTCTTCAATACTCGAAGCTCCGGTATCTCCAGAAGGTCACCCTCTGTTTTGGACCGAGCCAAACGCACCATTTGATAAGGCTCAGCTCAACCAGCAGATCCTTGATGATGCCATTGATGCGATTGAGAAACGTCAATCCACCAGCCTTTACTACAACGTAATCAACACCGATCGCTCGGTTGGCGCTCGTATCTCTGGCGAAATCGCGAAACGCTACGGTAACCAAGGGATGGCGGGCTCACCAATTAAGTTGTACCTCGATGGTACAGCAGGCCAATCTTTTGCGGTTTGGAACGCCGGTGGCGTCGAGTTATACCTAACGGGCGATGCCAATGACTATGTTGGCAAAGGTATGGCTGGCGGCAAAGTGGTTATCAAGCCTCACCAAGGCACTGCATTTGTTTGTAACGAAGCGACCATCATCGGTAACACCTGTTTGTATGGTGCAACCGGAGGCAAGCTATTTGCAGCAGGAACTGCCGGCGAGCGATTTGGCGTGCGTAACTCAGGTACCGTCGCTGTGATTGAAGGCGCTGGTGACAACGCCTGTGAATACATGACCGGCGGTATTGTTGCCATTCTTGGCGCAACTGGCGTCAACTTCGGTGCGGGTATGACAGGTGGCTTCGCTTATGTCATGGATAAGAACGAAGACTTCCAAGGTCGAGTAAATAACGAGTCGGTCGAGGCACTTTCTCTGTCTGACTTATTTATCCACCAAGAACATCTGCGTGGCTTAATTGCAGAGCACTTAGAAGAGACTGGCTCAGTACACGCTGAAGCTATTCTGGCGAACTTTGATGAATGGATTCCGAAGTTCTACCTAGTGAAGCCGAAGACGGCGGACCTTAATACCTTGCTCGGTCATCAAAGCCGCAGCTCTGCTGAACTTCGTGTTCAAGCGCAATAATTGGAAGGAGCCAATAATGAGCCAGAATGTATACCAATTTATTGATGTGAATCGCGTAGATCCAGCGAAGAAACCAATCAAAATTCGTAAGATTGAGTTTGTAGAGATCTACGAACCTTTCACTAAACAACAAGCTAAGGCGCAAGCTGACCGCTGTTTAGACTGTGGTAATCCTTACTGTGAATGGAAGTGCCCAGTCCACAACTACATCCCTCAATGGCTCAAGCTTGCCAATGAAGGGCGCATTATCGAAGCGGCTGAACTTTCCCACCAAACCAACAGCTTGCCTGAGGTTTGCGGACGAGTTTGTCCTCAAGACCGTTTGTGTGAAGGCTCTTGTACCCTCAACGACGATTTCGGCGCAGTAACCATCGGCAACATTGAAAAATATATCAATGACAAAGCGTTTGAGATGGGTTGGAAGCCAGACATGTCGCATGTCGAATGGACTGATAAAAAGGTCGCAATCATCGGTGCAGGCCCCGCAGGTCTTGCTGCTGCTGATATCTTAGTTCGAAACGGTGTGAAGGCCGTAGTATTTGACCGCTATCCGGAGATCGGTGGCCTGCTCACGTTTGGTATCCCATCGTTCAAACTAGAGAAAGGCATCATGGAAAACCGTCGCCGTATCTTTAGTGGTATGGGTATCGAATTTAAGATGAATACCGAAGTCGGTAAAGACGTTCAACTACAACAACTGGTCGATGACTACGATGCTGTCTTCTTAGGTGTCGGTACCTATAAAAACATGCGTGCTGGCTTAGATAACGAAGACGCACCGGGCGTTTATGATGCACTGCCATTCCTTGTTTCCAATACCTACAAGGTCATGGAACTGGATAACCCAACACCATTCATCGACATGAAAGGCAAAAAAGTGGTTGTGCTCGGTGGTGGTGATACCGCGATGGACTGTGTCCGAACTTCGATTCGTCAGCATGCAGCTAATGTTGTTTGTGCTTATCGCCGAGATGAAGCGAATATGCCGGGCTCTCGCCGTGAGGTGAAGAATGCGCGTGAAGAGGGTGTGAAGTTCAAGTTCAACCTCCAACCTATTGGCTTAGAGCTTAACAGCGCTGGTCATGTGGTTGGCGTTAAATTCGTGAAAACCGCTTTGGGTGAACCTGATGAAGCAGGCCGTCGTCGCCCAGAGCCTGTCGAAGGCAGTGAACATGTTCTTGAAGCCGATGCTGTGATCATGGCATTTGGTTTCCAACCTCATGCGATGGAATGGCTAGAACCCTTCGGTGTGGAACTCGATCAGTGGGGTCGTATCAAGGCTCCCGGTAAACAAGAGTTTCAATACCAAACCACCAACAGCAAGATCTTTGCAGGTGGCGATGCGGTTCGAGGATCTGACTTGGTAGTAACCGCTATCGATGAGGGCCGTAAAGCCGCAGAAGGGATCTTGGATTACCTAGAAGTGTGACTAATCTAAAGTTTCCTCTATTAATCAATCCATTACTATAAAAAGAGGATCCGCATATGGATCCTTTTTTAAGTTCGATACGTTTTACCAACGGCATAACAAAGAATACGTAAAACAATCGTAAATTAACAAATACCGAGAACTACAATTAAAATTAAAACAACGCCATAGGAAACACTATGAAAAAAGCCGCTCTCCTCTCTCTATCTCTTTTGACTTTAACCGCTTGCAGCCAAGGAATCACGGACATGAAAGACAGAACTTCATCACCTTGTGGAGACAAACCAAACTGCGTATCAACTCAAGATGACCGTGAGCAGCACGCATTGGCCGCGTTTGAGTTGTCAGATTCAGCGAACTTGGATGCGATTGAGCAGGTTGCACTAACCTTACCGGGATCGAAAACCGCGAGTAAAACAGAAGATTATCTGCGTGTTGAATGTACCTCTCGCATCATGCGTTTTGTCGATGACTTAGAGCTTAAGATCACGGATGGCAAACTGATCGTGCGTTCAGAGTCTCGTACTGGCCATTCTGATTTTGGCGTAAACCGAAAACGAGCTGAACAACTTCGTGCTAGCTTGAAAAGCGAAGGCCTAATCAAATAGATAAAAGAATACGCAGATAAATCACTACTATTCGGATGAGAAGTGCCTCTGGGCAGTCGCTCGACACTTCTTATCCATGCTACAATTTCGCTCTACTGTTTAAATATTATTTATTAAGAGACTACACATGAAAATCGGCATCATTGGCGCAATGGAGCAAGAAGTTGCGATCCTAAAAGCAGCAATTTCAGACATTACTGAAGTTAATAAAGGCGGTTGTACCTTTTTCTCTGGTCAGCTAAATGGTGTTGACGTTGTTTTGCTTCAATCTGGCATTGGTAAAGTAGCAGCGGCTGTTGGTACTTCAATCCTACTAAGCGAATACCAACCAGATGTCGTTCTTAACACGGGCTCTGCTGGCGGTTTTGATTCAACACTGAACCTTGGCGATGTGGTTATCTCTACTGAAGTTCGTCACCACGATGCAGACGTTACGGCTTTCGGTTACGAAATCGGCCAAATGGCAGGTCAACCTGCAGCGTTCAAAGCTGACGACAAGCTGATGGCTGTTGCAGAACAAGCACTAGCACAAATGGAAGATAAGCACGCCGTTCGTGGCCTTATCTGTACTGGCGACGCATTTGTTTGTACAGCAGAACGCCAAGAGTTCATCCGTAAGCACTTCCCATCAGTGGTAGCTGTAGAGATGGAAGCATCGGCTATCGCTCAAGCTTGTCACCAATTCCAAGTACCATTCGTGGTTGTTCGTGCAATCTCTGATGTTGCAGACAAAGAATCACCAATGAGCTTCGAAGAGTTCCTGCCACTAGCAGCGCAAAGCTCTTCTGAAATGGTTATCAAGATGGTTGCCCTACTAAAGTAAGCGACTAGACATGCAAACACTGTTTGATCAGGTATTTGCAAATGGCGTGCTCCTTGTGATGTGGGGAGCACTGCTTTTTCATTTAATTTTACCTATCCCCCATGCCGCACACCCCACGACCTTATGGCATAAGTTTGCTGAACTTTTAGCAACCAAGGTTAATAACAACCACAACTATTCCCAAAGCTTAATCTCAGGCACATTAGCCTGGGGGTTAATGGTACTGCCAACTCTGGTTATTCTCTTGGCACTGCAACCATTGGTTTGGCAATCTCAACTGTTTGAATTGGCACTGTTATTACTCGCGATTGATTGGCGCAATAATGAAAAGCTGGCTAACCAACTGATCAAAGTACTTGGCCGAGAAGATAAAGCGGCCGCTCGTCAGTTACTGGCTCCGATTGTCAATCGTCAAACCGAATCACTTTCGTCACTTGGCCTCGGCAAAGCCGCCACAGAAACCATAATCATGGGTTACGCTCGTAACGTAGTTTGTGTGTTGTTCTGGTACGCCATTGGTGGTGGAATCGCTGCGTTAATGTATCGCCTTGTGGTCGAGTTAGCTCGAGCTTGGTCGCCAAGTCGCAAGCAGTTTTCTCCTTTCGGCTCAACGGCAATCAAGATCGTCGCTATCCTAGAACTTATACCAATGCGCTTATTTGCCTTGATGATCGTCTTTGGTGATAAAGCAACGCACACATTTAAGATGATGCTAGTCCAAAGTCGCTCTTGGCCACTACCCGGCCCAGCCTGGTTAATCACGGCTGTTGGCAACAAGCTGGAGTTATCATTAGGTGGCCCTGCGATTTACGACAACACCAAAGCCATTCGCGCGAAATTAGGCGGAAGAATCGCACCGTCAGCTCTGCATCTATCTCAGGTTCAGAAACTACTCTTTGGTCGCATCGCTATCTGGATCTTTTTACAAAGCCTAGCCTTACTATTTATTCACCAAGGGATTTAGAGTGAAACCTTCAGCACTTGTTACAAGCCTTACTATTTTGTCTTCCAGCTTATGGCTGCCTTTATCATTTGCAGAAGAAGCACCACTGACTCAAGAACAAGTACAGCCGGCTCAACGCGTGGTCAGCCTTGCTCCTCATGCCACTGAACTCGCGTACAGCGCAGGTTTAGGTAACAACCTTGTCGCCGTAAGTGAACGAAGTGATTACCCACCACAAGCCGATAAGCTTGAAAAAGTAGCAAACTATCAAGGTATCAAGGTTGAGAAGATCATCGCACTTCAGCCTGATTTGATTCTTGCGTGGCCAGCGGGAAACCCGCCCAGAGAGCTCGCGAAACTAGAGCAATTTGGTTTTAATATTTACTACTCCAAGACCAAAAGCCTAGACAGTATCGCAACCAATATTGAACAACTGAGCGAATACGCTAGCGATCCAAGCATTGGCGAAAATAACGCTCAGCAATACAGAGAGCAGCTCAACGCGTTGAGACTAGAATACAAAGATGCCGAGCCAGTAAACTACTTCTACCAGCTCAGTGAAAAGCCGATCATCACTGTTGCTCAAGGACACTGGCCAAGTGAGGTGTTTGAGTTTTGTGGTGGCCACAATATTTTTGAAGACAGCGCCTCGCCATATCCGCAAGTTGGTATTGAACAAGTTGTATTAAGAAAACCGCAAGTGATTTTCACTTCTCAGCACGCGATTGAGAATGGAACCATGTGGCAAACATGGGAAGATGAAATCCCAGCAGTCGCTCAAAATCAGATTTGGTCCCTCAATTCAGACTGGATTAATCGCCCGACAACGAGAACTTTGAAAGCGATCCAACAAGTGTGCGATTTCTTCGATAGAGCTAGGCAAAATCACTAACTATTTGCTGCGTTTTTTCGTACAATTCGCCACCGACCTGTCCCTACAATTTTAACTATAAGAGCACCAGTATCATGGACTCCATGCTGCTTTATATTATCGATTTATTTGGCACTGCCATCTTTGCCGTCTCAGGTGTATTTGTCGCTGGCCGTCTTAAGATGGATCCCTTTGGCGTCGCCGTTCTAGGCAGTGTAACCGCGATTGGCGGCGGCACAATTCGTGACATGGCATTGGGTGCAACTCCCGTGTTTTGGATCACCGATACCACCTACCTTTGGGTCATCATCATCACCTGTTTGCTGACCATGATTATTGTAAGACGCCCGAAACGTCTGGCTTGGTGGATATTGCCGGTATGTGATGCGATTGGCCTAGCGGTGTTTGTTGGCATTGGTGTAGAAAAAGCACTTATCTATCAAGATTCAGCACTAGTGGCGATCATCATGGGTGTCATCACCGGCTGCGGTGGCGGTATTATCCGCGACGTACTTGCCCGTGAAGTGCCTATGATTCTAAGAAGTGAAGTCTACGCGACCGCTTGTATCATTGGTGGTACTTTCCATACCATGGCGATCAGCATGGGGCACGATTCAGAAACTGCATTTCTGGCCGGCGTGTTCTCAACACTATTGATAAGGCTTGGCGCTATTCGTTGGCATTTATCATTGCCGACCTTCGCCATCAAATAAGCTAACGTTACAAAGTGAAAGGCTCCGCAAAGGGGCCTTTCTTAATTTGAGCTCCCCAACACAATTATTATGCTCTCGCGCTACACGTGCGAGCATAGCTAAAAATACCTAACTTGGTTCAAAGCTTTAGTTTCAAGACTAGAGAATGAATGTTGTTTGAGGTAAGTTGAAACAATCATTCCCAACTTTCATGAATATAACCCAATGCTACTCGAAGGAATCGAAACTCTACTGGTATTGAGTAAAGCAAAGACCATGAGCCGCACAGGCAGTTTGCTTTATATCAGCCAATCAGCGGTCAGCAAACGGATTGCGAATTTAGAAAAGAAGCTAGGTAAAAAGCTCATTGAACCGAGTGGCCGACAGATAAAACTCACGCCAGATGCGATAGCATTAATCGAGAGTATTGGCCCGACATTCAATGAACTTCGTGGGCTTATTTATGAACAGCAAGAGTTGGAAGATACCACTCTCATCACCCTAGACAGCACTAAGTCTCTGATAGCCGGTTATTTAGGTGAGATGATGGGCCAATTTATCCAGCAAGATAAGTACATCACCATTACCACCAACCACACGCCGAGAATTATCGAACGGGTGCAGTCCGGCAAGGCGACCTTGGGGTTGTGTGCTGGCTTACTGCCACCACATCATGGGTTGATGACCTTCCATCTTTTTGATGAACCGTTTTACATAGTGAGTAAGTCGCCGCTAACGGATCTCCCTCCAATGGTCATTACTAACGACATGACCAATCCAGCCAATTCTTATCAACTTTCTGTATTAGAAAAATTTGGTATCAAACCCTTGATGGAGATGGATGCCTACACCGCAGCGGCGCAACTTGCATTGGGCGGGACTGGGCCAGCGTTGATCCCGCTCTCTATCGTAAAAACACTCAATATTGAGTCTCAATATCTGTATAGCTTCACCGAATTAGCAGGCTTAATTCGGCCGATTCATATCTGTGTCAGACCGAATAGCTATCAGTCTCCACGAGTTAAAACACTGATAGAATCGATTGTTGATGCTGTTCCCAAAGCAGTTTAGACGCCATTAGCATCGACATCACGATCACAAGAGGGCGAATCCATTTTTGCCCTTTTGTCACCACCACTTTAGCGCCAAGCTGAGCGCCCATAAATCCACCGACCGCCATCACTAATCCCAACTCCCAAATAGGCAAGCCAGCCAAAATAAAGAAAATCAAGGCAGCGATATTCGAGGTAAAGTTAAGTACTTTAGTACGCGCCGTAGCATCGACTAACGAGAAGTGACCAATAGCAACAAAGCAGACGGTGAAGATAGAACCTGTTCCTGGGCCAAAAAAGCCATCATAGAAACCCACGCCGCCACCAATACACAGAGCAAACATCGCCTCAGAGATCTTCTGTTTTCCTTCAGACGCTCTAGTTTGGGGTGCCAACAGGAAATAGAGAGAGATAGCGATAAGCAGCAGTGGGATAACACTGGTCAGTAGGCTCGCATCAATGTGCTGGACTAACTCAGCGCCAATTGCAGAGCCAATAAAGGTACAAAAGATAGCAAGGCGCATCTCTTTGATGCTGACGATACCGTTGCGCACGAAATACCAACTCGCAGAGAAGCTGCCAAATGAGCTTTGGAGTTTGTTAGTTGCCAATGCCTGCGTCGGTGGAACTCCAGCCGCTAGCAATGCAGGTAGAGTCAGTAACCCACCGCCGCCAGCCATTGCATCAATAAAGCCTGCTGCCGTTGCAACAACAAACAAGATAGCCAATATTTCTAGAGTGATTTCCATATACCCAACGCCTTAAAGTCCTGTGTAGCGACAAGTTACCACTCACAGCAGACGAGCAATAACGAAACACAAGATTCTAACCTATTCCAAATATTCATCATTAAGCTACCGCGGAATAACAGACATAAAAAAGCCCACTCCGAGGAGTGGGCTTTGAGCATTTATATCCGCATATCAGCGATA
Source organism: Vibrio sp. 10N.286.52.C3 (assembly GCF_041468865.1). NCBI lineage: Bacteria > Pseudomonadati > Pseudomonadota > Gammaproteobacteria > Vibrionales > Vibrionaceae > Vibrio > Vibrio sp. 10N.286.52.C3. The sequence goes on from NZ_JBFRJM010000001.1 coordinate 63,503, forward strand.
CACTTTAGGCGATTAAGCTTGAGAAGCTTTAACCTGAGCGTGTAGCTCTTGAACTGAAGTTACTGACGTTTTCGCGTCTGCAGTGTGCGCCATACAAGTCGCGAATGCAGCGTTTAGCGTAGTCGTGTAGTTAACTTTCTCAGCAAGTGCACCACGACGAAGAACTTTAGAATCTTCAATCGCTTGACGGCCAGCTGCAGTGTTCACGATGTACGTGTACTCGTTGTTCTTGATACGGTCAAGAATGTGAGGACGACCTTCGTGTACCTTGTTTACTAGACGTGGGTTGATGCCCGCTTCGCCAAGGATAACCGCAGTACCGTGAGTTGCGTCTAGCTGGTAACCAAGCTTAGATAGCTTAGATGCTAGGTCAACAACACGCTCTTTGTCGCCTTCGCGAACAGAAAGAAGTGCACGACCGCCTTCTGGGTAGATGTTACCACAACCCAATTCAGCTTTAGAGTATGCTTCTGCGAACGTCGCACCAACACCCATAACTTCACCAGTAGAGCGCATTTCTGGGCCTAACAGTGGGTCAACACCAGGGAACTTGTTGAATGGAAGTACAACTTCTTTCACTGAGTAGTAAGGTGGGATGATTTCTTTCGTAAAGCCTTGAGACTCTAGAGATTGACCCGCCATTACACGAGCGGCAATCTTAGCGATTGGCGCACCAGTTGCTTTAGATACGAATGGAACCGTACGTGCTGCACGAGGGTTAACCTCGATTAGGTACACTTCATTGTTCTTAACAGCAAACTGCGTGTTCATCAGACCACGAACACCCAACTCGAACGCTAGCTTTTCAACTTGCTCGCGCATTACGTCTTGGATTTCTTGGCTTAGCGTGTATGCAGGAAGAGAACATGCTGAGTCACCAGAGTGAACACCCGCTTGCTCGATGTGCTCCATAATACCGCCGATTACAACGCGCTCACCGTCACAAATCGCATCTACGTCTACTTCAACAGCGTCATCTAGGAAGCTATCAAGTAGTACTGGAGATTCGTTTGATACGCTAACTGCTTCGTTGAAGTAGCGACGTAGGTCTTGCTCGTCGTATACGATTTCCATCGCACGACCACCAAGTACGTAAGAAGGACGTACAACCAGTGGGAAGCCGATTTCACGAGATTTCTCTACCGCTTGCTCCATTGTTGTTACTGTCGCGTTTTCTGGTTGAAGTAGGCCTAGACGGTCTACAGCAACTTGGAAACGCTCACGGTCTTCTGCACGGTCGATTGCGTCTGGGCTAGTACCGATGATTGGTACGCCAGCAGCTTCAAGAGCACGTGCCAGTTTAAGTGGCGTTTGACCACCGTACTGAACGATAACGCCTTTTGGCTTCTCAACACGAGCGATTGCTAGTACGTCTTCCAGAGTTACTGGTTCGAAGTACAGACGGTCAGACGTATCGTAGTCTGTAGAAACTGTCTCAGGGTTACAGTTAACCATGATAGTTTCGTAGCCATCTTCACGTAGCGCTAGTGATGCGTGTACACAACAGTAGTCAAATTCAATGCCTTGGCCGATACGGTTTGGACCGCCGCCTAGAATCATGATTTTTTCTTTGTCTGTTGGGTTTGCTTCACACTCGTCATCGTAAGATGAGTACATGTAAGCCGTATCTGAAGAGAACTCAGCTGCACACGTATCTACACGCTTGTATACCGGGTGGATATCGTATTGGTCACGTAGACGACGGATTTCGCTTTCCGCTACACCTAGAATCTTAGATAGGCGCGCATCAGCAAAACCTTTACGCTTAAGCTTGTTTAGCTCGTCTTTATTTAGACCAGCAAAGCCTTTCGCTTTAAGTTCTTGCTCTAGCTTAACGATGTCTTCGATTTGAACTAGGAACCAACGGTCGATTTGCGTTAGGTTGAATACACCATCTACCGACATACCAGCACGGAATGCGTCAGCGATGTACCAAATACGCTCTGCGCCAGCTTCTTTAAGTTCGTGACGGATAGTCGTTAGAGCATCTGGTGCGTCTAGGTCTACCATTTCGTCAAAACCAGTCGCGCCAACTTCTAGGCCGCGAAGTGCTTTTTGTAGAGATTCTTGTTGGTTACGGCCGATAGCCATAACTTCACCAACCGACTTCATTTGCGTCGTTAGGCGGTCGTTAGCACCTGCAAACTTCTCGAAGTTAAAACGAGGAATCTTAGTTACTACGTAGTCGATTGTTGGTTCGAATGATGCTGGAGTTGCGCCGCCAGTGATGTCATTCATTAGCTCGTCTAGCGTGAAACCAACAGCCAGTTTCGCTGCAATCTTAGCGATTGGGAAACCTGTTGCTTTAGATGCTAGTGCAGAAGAGCGAGATACACGTGGGTTCATTTCGATGATAACCATACGGCCATCTTTCGGGTTGATACCAAACTGTACGTTTGAACCACCTGTTTCAACACCAATCTCACGCAGTACTGCTAGAGATGCGTTACGCATTAGTTGGTATTCTTTATCTGTCAGCGTTTGAGCTGGAGCCACAGTGATTGAGTCACCTGTGTGAATACCCATTGGGTCGAAGTTTTCAATCGCACATACGATGATGCAGTTGTCGTTTTTGTCACGAACCACTTCCATCTCGTACTCTTTCCAACCGATAAGTGATTCATCGATAAGAAGTTCATTAGTTGGAGATAGATCCAAACCACGACGACAGATTTCTTCAAATTCTTCTTTGTTGTAAGCGATACCGCCACCAGTACCACCCATCGTGAACGATGGACGAATGATACAAGGGAAGCCAACCATGTCTAAAACTTTGTAAGCTTCTTCCATCGTTTTCGCTGTATCAGCAGTTGGACACTCAAGGCCAATTGCTTTCATTGCTTTATCGAAGCGTGAACGGTCTTCTGCTTTATCGATAGCGTCAGCCGTTGCACCAATCATTTCAACACCGAACTCTTCAAGAACGCCGTGCTTTTCTAGGTCTAGAGCACAGTTCAATGCAGTTTGGCCACCCATAGTAGGTAGAACTGCATCAGGCTTCTCTTTAGCGATGATGTTACGCACAACTTCCCATTGGATAGGCTCGATGTAAGTTGCATCTGCCATATCTGGGTCAGTCATGATTGTCGCTGGGTTCGAGTTCACAAGAATAACTCGGTAACCTTCTTCGCGAAGCGCTTTACAAGCTTGAGCACCAGAGTAATCGAACTCACATGCTTGGCCGATAACGATCGGGCCAGCACCTAGAATAAGAATACTTTTAATGTCAGTACGTTTTGGCATTGTCTACTACTCCGAATTACGCTGTGTGCTGTTTGATTAGTTCAATAAAGTGGTCGAATAACGGCGCTGCGTCTTCTGGACCTGGGCTCGCTTCAGGGTGACCTTGGAAGCTGAATGCTGGTTTGTCTGTACGGTGAATACCTTGTAGAGAACCATCAAATAGTGATTTGTGCGTTGCACGTAGTGTCTCTGGAAGGGTTTCTTCGTCAGCAGCAAAGCCGTGGTTTTGCGAAGTAATCATCACAACATCACGATCTAAATCTTTAACCGGGTGGTTTGCGCCGTGGTGACCAAACTTCATCTTCACTGTCTTAGCGCCTGACGCAAGAGCAAGAATCTGGTGACCTAGACAGATACCGAAGATTGGTAAGCCTTTTTCTAGGAACACTTTTGTCGCTTCAATTGCGTAAGTACATGGTTCTGGGTCACCAGGGCCATTTGAAAGGAAAACACCGTCTGGGTTCAGAGCAAGTACTTCTTCAGCTGAAGTCTCAGCAGGAACAACCGTTAGGCGGCAGCCGCGGTCAACAAGCATTCGTAGGATGTTTCGTTTTGCACCGAAGTCATAAGCAACAACGTGGTATGGCAATTCTGAGTCTGCTTTCGCTTCAGGAAGTCCACCCGTAAGCGTCCACGAACCTTGTTTCCATTGATACGCTTCTTTTGTTGTAACTTCTTTCGCAAGGTCCATACCTTTCAGGCCAGGGAATTCTTTTGCTTTAGCAAGAGCTAGAGCTTCGTCTAGGTTTCCATCGTTTACTGAAGAGCCAGCTACGATACAACCGTTCTGTGCGCCTTTTTCACGAAGAATACGCGTCAGCTTACGAGTATCGATATCAGCGATACCAACAACGTTTTGCGACTTAAGGTAATCAGAAAGGGATTGTTCATTACGGAAGTTAGAAGCGATTAGAGGGAGATCGCGAATCACAAGGCCTTGAGCGTGGATTGAAGAAGATTCTTCGTCTTCGGAATTGGTTCCGGTATTGCCAATGTGAGGGTAAGTAAGGGTAACGATTTGTTGAGAATAGGAAGGATCAGTGAGGATTTCTTGGTACCCCGTCATCGAGGTATTAAAAACGACTTCACCAACTGCAGAACCTACAGCGCCAATGGCTTCACCGTGAAATACTGTCCCATCTTCTAGGACGAGTAGTGCTGACTTCTTCAAGACAACCTCCAGAAATAAAAATGCATTAAAATTGATTTAATTTGCAAATCTACCTTCCTGCAACACCAAAAACTGCGTGTTTATGGAAATTAGACAAATTGGCGGTATTTTAGTGATCTGCGTGATACGTGTCAACATTTAACTCAAAAGAAATTAAACATTTGTAAGGACTAATTCAATTTACCCCCTCAAAGCTCCAAAAGTTCAACTTTCATGCGCATTTAGCTCGAATATTACGATTTTCTAATTTTCACTCCTCATTTTAGCCAACCATAGAGTGATAAAAATATCAGCAACAAAACGCAATCGATAAATACCAAGAGAAAACATGACAATTTAAAGATCTAAAACAAAAAACACACTAAAGACCACATAAACAGCATAGAAATGGAGTCAAAAAGGCGATAAGAAGAAAGTAGAAGGAAGATCGGAGAAGTGAGATTACTAAGGAAAATGCACCAAATAAAGAAAGCGCCGGCAATTGCCAGCGCATAAATATCTATTTATAGGTCATTCAAACCAAGCACATCCGTCATGGTATAAAAGCCTGCTGGTTTATCATTTAACCAAACCGCGGCCTTGATTGCGCCATTAGCAAAGGTCATTCGATCAGTGGCTTTATGGGTAATTTCCACTCGTTCACCGATATCAGCAAACATAGCGGTGTGTTCACCAATAATGTCACCGGCACGAATCGTCGCGAAACCAATCTCATCTTTAGTGCGCTCGCCAGTAATACCCTCGCGTGACCATACAGCTACATCGTTCAGCTCATTGCCCATAGCACCCGCAATAGCTTCGCCCATACCAATCGCAGTACCTGACGGTGCATCGACTTTATGACGGTGATGAGCCTCAACGATCTCGACATCACAGTAATCGCCCATCACTTTAGCGGCCTTCTCTAGCAGCTTAAAGACCAGGTTCACACCAACGCTGTAGTTAGGTGCCATTACGATAGCCATCTCTTTTGAAGCAGCATCAATCACCTGCTTCTCTTCTTCAGAGAAGCCCGTTGTACCGATGATCAGTTTTTTACCGTGACGTTTACAAAGTTCAATATTCGCTAATGTGCTAACAGGGGCAGTAAAATCGACAATCACATCAAACTCTTCGATGGCTTTAGACAAATCATCGACTAAAGCAACATCAAAACGACCTTCACCGCATAACTCGCCGACATCTACGCCGACCAAAGATGACTCTGGACGCTCTGAACCAGCTCCAACACTTGCTTCTGAATTATGATGAGCGGCTTTCACCAAGTTGCGGCCCATGCGGCCCGCTGCTCCTGCAATTGCAATTCTTACCACTGCGAATATCTCCATTGTTTTGGTTACCGTTGCCACTTATCTCTTGCAGCAACGTTCAATCGATTAATCTCTTTAAACTAACAACAATCTCAAACTCAGGCTAGCAATTACGAAAACTCTTTTATTACTCGCTCTAAAATTGGCACATTTGCCTCTGGGAAGGCGTATTGATTCAATGATTCTAGGCTTACCCATTCACCTTGCTGACCTTCTTTACCATAAGGCTGCTCTTCAAAATCAGTCACGAGAATGAAATCGAACTTAAGTGACTTATCGGTGTAATCAAATTCAAGATGCTCAAACAGAGACTGCTCGGTCACCTTGATACCGACCTCTTCATCAAGCTCGCGAGTCATCGCTTGCTCAATAGTTTCGCCCTCTTCAACCTTGCCACCTGGAAATTCCCAGAAGCCACCTTTGTGCTTGTCATCTGGACGCTTAGTGATAAAGACCTGTGACTTATCTTGATTGAAGATAATACCCGCTACGATATGGATTCTTTTCATTGATGGTGTTCCTTAATAAAACGCTGAACTCACATAGTCCCTAAATACGTCATCCTCAAGAAAGAGGAACGACTGAGTTGGGGATCTAAAACTACGCGAGCCTAACTAAACAAGATTCCCTACTACGCTCGCTCCTCGCTATAGGGAATGACAACTTCCTTGCGTAACAAAGTAAGCCATGAAATTTACATACAAAAAGAGCCGCCTAAGCGACTCTTTATATTCTATTTGTCAGTTTTATGAAGCTAAGTTGTAGTGTATGAGAGCAAGGCGGTGGCACGGAGCTTACGACTGTAAGTGAGTACCACCAACGCAGCTATCATGCGCTACAGCAACGATTCATTAAACTTACGCGATTTTACCGTGACACTGCTTGTACTTCTTACCGCTACCACATGGGCATGGCTCGTTACGGCCAACTTTACGCTCGTCACGCACTACCGTTTGTGGAGATGCCGCTTCAGCTTCATCGTCAGCTAGCTGGTTTTCAGCTGTTGCATGTTGCGCTTGTGCACGACGCGCCGCTTCTTCAGCTTGAGCTTGACGTTGAGCTTCCATCTTTTCAACTTCTTCTTGTTGCTGAACGCGCACTTTAGAAAGGATGGTAACAACGTCTGTTTTCAGTACATCTAGTAGGCCTTCAAACAGTTCAAACGACTCGCGCTTGTACTCTTGTTTCGGGTTCTTCTGAGCATAACCACGTAAGTGGATACCTTGACGAAGGTGATCCATCGCAGCCAAGTGCTCTTTCCAAAGGCCGTCTAGCGTTTGTAGCATCACAGATTTCTCGAAGTTACGCAGTACTTGAGCACCAACCACTTCTTCTTTCTGTTTGTACGAATCAACCGCCATAGCAAGAATACGCTCACGCAATGCTTCTTCATAAAGCTTGTCGTCTTCGTCTAACCAACCTTGAATATCAAAGTCTAGATCGAAGTCATTCTTCAGACGATCTTGCAGACCCGCGATATCCCACATATCTTCAAGAGACTGAGGTGCGATGTATTCATCAATCACTGATGCCAATACATCTTCACGGTTGTGTTCGATCATCTCGCTGATATCGTCAGAGCTCATCAGTTCATCACGAAGCTCATAAACCACTTTACGTTGGTCATTGGCTACATCATCGTACTCAAGAAGCTGCTTACGAATATCGAAGTTACGACCTTCAACTTTACGTTGTGCTTTTTCAATTGAGCGAGAAAGCATCTTAGATTCGATCGCTTCGCCTTCGTCCATACCACTTTGGATAAGACCAGCCATACGATCCGATGTGAAGATACGTAGCAGAGAATCTTCCATTGATAGGTAGAAACGAGAAGAACCCGCATCACCTTGACGACCAGAACGACCACGTAGCTGGTTGTCGATACGGCGAGATTCATGACGCTCAGTACCAATGATGTGCAGACCACCTGACTCAAGCACTTTATCGTGGATTACTCTCCAGTCAGCTTTGATCTTCTCGATCTGCTCTTTGGTTGGATTCTCTAGCTTCTCAACTTGTGCCTGCCAGCTACCACCTAATACGATATCGGTACCACGACCAGCCATGTTAGTTGCGATAGTTACCGCACTCGGCATACCAGCTTGTGCAACGATCTCTGCTTCCATTTCGTGGAATTTAGCATTTAGAACGCTGTGCTTAATTTTTGCTTTTTTCAGTGCGTTAGACAGTAGTTCAGACTTCTCGATAGAAACCGTACCAACCAATGATGGCTGACCAGCAGCTACACGGTCTTTGATGTCTTCAATGATCGCATTGAACTTGTCTTCTTCGGTACGATAAACCACATCTGGCATATCGTTACGAACCATAGGCTTGTTGGTTGGGATAACCACTGTTTCTAGGCCGTAGATAGACTGAAATTCGAAAGCTTCTGTATCGGCTGTACCTGTCATACCTGACAGTTTTTCGTATAGACGGAAGAAGTTCTGGAATGTAATCGATGCTAGCGTCTGGTTTTCATTCTGAATCTTCACACCTTCTTTAGCTTCAACAGCTTGGTGTAAACCTTCAGACCAACGACGACCTGGCATAGTACGACCAGTATGTTCATCAACGATAACCACTTCGCCTTCTTCAGTAACGATGTAGTCGACGTCTTTCTCAAACAGTACGTGTGCACGCAGCGCTGCATTAACATGGTGCAATAGGCTGATATTAGTTGGAGAGTAAAGCGTGTCACCCTCTTCCATCAGGCCGTTTTTGACCATTAGCTCTTCTACAAATTCTTGACCGTTTTCAGTCAGGTGAACCTGTTTCGATTTCTCGTCCATGGTGTAGTGACCTTCACCACGGTACTCTTCAGAATCTTCTTTATCTTGGCGCTCAAGGTTAGGGATCAACGTGTTAATACGCGTGTAAAGATCTGAACTATCTTCAGCTGGGCCAGAGATAATAAGTGGAGTACGAGCTTCATCGATTAAGATTGAGTCAACCTCATCGACAACAGCAAAGAAGCGCTCACGTTGAACACGATCTTCAGCACGGAAAGCCATGTTGTCACGTAGGTAATCGAAGCCAAACTCGTTGTTTGTTCCGTATAGGATATCCGCTTGGTACGCTTCTTTCTTCTCTGGTGGAGCCATGTTTGGCACGTTTACGCCAACAGTCATACCAAGGAATTCAAATAATGGGCGGTTTGTTTCCGCATCACGCTTCGCTAGGTAGTCGTTCACCGTTACTACGTGAACACCTTTGCTAGGTAGGGCGTTAAGATAAGCTGGTAGGGTTGCTGTAAGAGTCTTACCTTCACCAGTACGCATTTCTGCAATTTGGCCAGCATTTAGAACCATGCCACCAATCATTTGCACGTCAAAGTGACGCATGCCGTAAACACGCTTAGACGCTTCACGTACCGTAGCAAATGCTTCAGGTAGAAGTTGGTCTAGCGATTCACCTTTATCTAAGCGCTCACGAAACTCAACCGTTTTTGCTTTTAGCTCTTCGTCTGAAAGAGCTTCAAACGTTGGTTCGTAGTTATTAATTTCTTTTACAATTTTTCTAAGGCGGCGCAGTGTTCTGTCATTGCGACTGCCAATTACCTTTGTCAGCAGCTTAGTAATCATGTGCTTGGAATCTCTTCGTTCTCAGATCGTCCGCGATCTATTTTAAATGCCGTCAGTGTCTCTACTAGCTATGAACTAGTCTTCAGTTACTAACCAAGGATACTGAGATAAATCTAGTATCTTTGATATTGTACTTGAGAGTAGAGTTTTCAAGGCTTGAGTTAAAATTAATGCCCTTTAGTGTAAGTAATTTTCACACCAACAACCATTTATAACCCCATTTGTTTGATGTGCTTGGAACTTTTCTTTCTAATTGCTGATGGATTAGCCAGACTGCAGCTCATTGGGAGACAACTTTCGGATGTTGACGACACTGTATCTGGAAAATAGATACAAAAAAACCAGGTCAATGACCTGGTTTTCGAAATCTTATATTGCTGTAAACAACAATTACGCTAGAACCATTCCTGGTTCAGCAAATGCAACAGGAGAGCCTACTTCTTCTTCGAATGTTGCCCATTCCCAAGCTTCTGCGTCAGCAAGTACTGCACGTAGTAGTTGGTTGTTTAGGCCGTGACCTGATTTGTATGCACGAAACTCACCAATAATAGCGTGTCCACACATGTACAAGTCACCAATCGCATCTAGTACTTTATGAGTTACGAACTCATTGTCAAAACGTAGACCCTCTTCATTAAGAATTCGGTATTCGTCAAGTACGATAGCATTATCAAAGCTACCACCAAGTACTAGGTTTTGAGATTGTAGATACTCAATGTCGCGCATGAAGCCGAAAGTACGAGCGCGAGAGATTTCTTTCACAAAACCTTGTGAAGAGAAATCAAACAACAAACGTTGCTCATCAGATTCAATTGCTGGGTGGTTAAAGTCGATCTCAAAGTCCATACGGAAGCCGTTAAATGGAACAAACTCTGCCCACTTATCGCCATCTTCAAAACGGATAGGCTTTTTGATACGAATAAAACGCTTCGCTGCATTCAGTGTTTCTACACCCGCTTGCTGTAGCAAGTATACGAATGGGCTTGCGCTACCATCCATAATTGGGATTTCAGGAGCATCTACTTCAACAATAATGTTGTCGATGCCCATACCCGCTAAAGCTGCGTTAAGGTGTTCCACTGTAGAGATACGTACGCCTTCGTCATTAACAAGAGCTGTACATAGCATAGTGTCACGAACTGACGCTGGATCAGCTGGGAAATCTACAGGTGGATTTACATCTGTACGACGATAAACAATACCTGTATTTGCAGCTGCCGGGCGAAGAGTAAGTGTGACTTTACGACCAGAGTGGAGACCCACACCAGTTGTTTTCACAATTTCTTTCAGAGTACGTTGTCTGATCATCTGCTTGCCTCGTTATCAGTGCTACAAATCACGGTCAGTATTTACCGACCGCGAATTTTACCATTAATTCGACGATAGTCAAATTTTGGGTATTTGTTAATCAGCCTGACGTCGTAAGAATGCTGGAATATCTAAGTATCCACTCTCTTTCTCAGCCTTAGGTGCTGCACTTTGGCTAGCGCCTGTACCTGAAGAAACAGGTGACGTTGTTGGTTGCGGCTTAACTTGAGGTTTAACCTCAGTTTTTTCTTGCAATGGTTGTGCCACTTTCTCTTCCACTTTTGGTGCAGTTTGAGCCGCTACCTGTGGTTGAGGAGTTGGTGCAACCTTAGCTTTACCACCAGCAACTAATGTAATGTCTGGTTTTTTCTCTGTGCCGATACCTGTTGCAACAACAGTTACGCGGATTTCATCTGTCATATCAGGGTCTAGAGAAGTACCAATCACAACTGTTGCATTATCAGATGCGAATGCCTTAACTGTATTACCTACTGTTTCGAACTCATCTAGACGCATATCTAGGCCTGCAGTGATGTTCACAAGAACGCCACGCGCGCCAGCTAGGTCGATATCTTCTAGTAGTGGGCTAGAAATTGCTGTTTCAGCAGCTTCTTCAGCACGGTCTTCACCTTTTGCGATACCGCTACCCATCATTGCATGACCCATCTCAGACATTACGGTGCGAACATCCGCGAAATCGACGTTAATCATACCAGGGCGAGTAATTAGCTCAGCGATACCTTGTACAGCGTTTTTAAGTACATCATTTGCACTTGCGAAAGCTTCAAGCAGTGTTACGCCGCGGCCAAGTACTTTAAGTAGCTTTTCATTTGGAATCGTAATTAATGAATCCACATGTTTAGAAAGCTCTTCAATACCTTGCTCAGCAAACGCTAAACGCTTTTTGCCTTCAAAGCTAAATGGCTTAGTTACAACAGCAACCGTCAGCACACCCAACTCTTTCGCAACTTCAGCAATAACTGGAGCAGCACCTGTACCAGTCCCACCGCCCATACCAGCTGCGATAAATACCATATCGGCGCCAGTTAGAACTTCTTTAATTCTTTCTCGATCTTCGAGAGCTGCATCACGGCCTACTTGTGGGTTTGCACCAGCGCCCAAACCTTTAGTGATATCACCACCAATTTGGATCACGCTGCTCACGCTTGTTTTACGAAGTGCTTGTGCATCAGTGTTAACACTGATGAATTCTACGCCTTCGATTGATTCACGTACCATGTGCTCAACAGCGTTACCGCCACCGCCACCAACTCCAACGACTTTAATTACTGCATCGTCAGACATTTCCATCATCGGTTCAAACATGTGTTATCTCCGTTTTTTCCTGCAACTCAGGTTAAAACTCTTTTTGTATCCAATTACGCAATTTGCCAAATAAACCAGACATAGAAGGTGCTGAACGCTTAGGTTCGCTGTAATCACCTTCATCACTGATCTGACAATCTCTTGCGTAATGAAGTAAACCAACCGCCGTAGAATGATACGGCTCTTTAACATAGTCAGTTAAGCCACTAACTTCTAACGGCTTACCAACTCGAACTTGATTGCGGAAAACACGTTCCGCACACTCTACCAATCCGTCAATTTGTGCCGCTCCACCAGTGAGAACGACGCCAGCTGCAAGGTGGTGTTTAATACCTTCATCTCGTAGCTGTAATTGAACCGTATCAATAGTTTGGTTAACGAGACCCATAAGTTCAGTGTAACGTGGTTCAATCACTTCCGACAAAGTTTGTCGTTGCAAACTTCTCGATGGGCGACCACCAACACTTGGGACGTTAACAGAGTCATCCTTGCTTACGAGTTCACTCAGAGCGCAACCATGGTTTACTTTTATCTCTTCAGCATCGCTCACTGGCGTGCCGAAAGCGAAGGCAATATCACTGGTTACTGCATTTCCTGCGTAGGAAAAGACTTCTGTGTGTCGAAGTGCGCCGCCAGTCCAAATGGAAATATCCATTGTACCCGCACCGATATCGACAACACATACTCCAAGCTCTCTCTCGTCTTCAGTAATTACCGCATTGCTTGAGGCAAGTCCTGAAAACACGATTTGTTCTACTGTGAGACCACATCGTTCAACAGCTTTAATAATGTTTCTCGCCATGTCGCTATGGCAAGAAATTAGGTGAACACTGACTTCCATTCGAACACCAGATAAGCCAAGTGGGTTCTTAATCCCTTCTTGATAATCAATGGTAAATTCTTGTGGGATCACGTGCAGAATTCTCTGCTCATCACCTATTTTAATTGATTTCGCGGTATGGATCGCTCGATCCATATCGTCTTGAGACACCTCTTCATCAGAGATAGTGCCCATGCCTTTTTCAATTCGGCTTGCGATATGTTTACCCGATAGCGAGATAAATACATTGCTGATTTGGCATTCCGCCATCAACTCTGCTTGATCAATAGCTCGCTGAACCGACTTAACTACCGACTCTAGGTCGTTTACACCACCTTTATCCATACCTCTGGATGGGCTTTGCCCAGAACCAATGATATTGATTTGACCATCAGGCAATATTTCACCAACCAGAGCTGATATGGTCGCAGTGCCTATATCAAGACCAACGATTATGTTGTCATCTGCGGTCTTAGTCATCTGTGCTCTCTTCTAACTCTTGCTCTGGAAACCAGCCTACAGCGGCTCCCGTATCATACCTGAGGTCGATGTAGCTCACTTGATTCGCTTTACTACCAAGTTCGTTGTAAAGCGAAATGAAGCGTTCAACACGCTCATCTAAAGAATCTTTACCTAGTTCTAAACGGATACCGTTATCTAGGATTATTTGCCAAGCGCGACGCTCATTGAGAACGAGAGAGGTAACGGTTAACCCTAGACTGTTAATCAAAGGGGTTATCTGTCGCCACTTTTCTATCACTTCTTGGCTGGTGCCGTCTGGGCCGTAAAGCTTAACTCTATCGCCCTTCAACAGGCCGATATCACCATTAAACACCTGACCATCGTCATTCAGCAGCATGTTACCGTTCCAGATTGCTGCCGCATGGTACTCAGTCAAAAATACTTTTATTGTGTCTGGCCACTGCTTACGAATGGAGACCACTGAAACCCAAGGTAACGCTTCTAAACTGTCTTGCAACACACCGATGTCTTGCGACATGAAGGTTCCAATGTGCTCTAGCTCGCTAAAGGCATGTTGAACATCACCAGCGGTTACGTAAGTTAAGTCGCCTTGAAGTACTATTTTGGAGAGAGGCAATCGCTGATCGTCCCACATCCAAGTTAGTGTGGTATAGAAAAGAAACCCAATGAATAGCAATACCATGACAAAAAAAGACCCGCCTAAGGCGTGTTTCTTGAGCGACGGTAAACTGAATAGGTGGCGGTTTTCGCTAAAAGTACTTTCTACCAAAGCCCGCATTCCCTGTCGTTGGTTCGCAATTCTATTCCCTATCTTCGTAATAGAGGTAAAAGCACTTACTTTAACCTATGAATTATACTGAGCAAAATCAAACTATCAAACGTTGATAATAAGATTTTTGGTCAATTTTAGGTCAATCGCAAGAAGTGAGCGATTGACCACAGTCTGTAGACAGTATTCTGTTACGCGTTCTGCATTTTATTAATGTCTAACTGTAACGATTCCAACTGCTTCGCTACTCGACCAACATCGCCTGCACCCTGCGTTAAAACAAGGTCACCGCCTTGAATTACGTTGGCTAAAGCCGATGGCAGTGCGTTGATATCGGCAACAAAGATTGGGTCTATCTTACCACGCCCACGAATAGTTCGACTTAATGAACGTCCGTCAGCCCCTGCAATAGGTTTCTCACCTGCAGAATAAACATCTAACAGAATTAGGACATCAACCTGCTCAAGAACGTTCGCGAAATCATCATACAGATCGCGAGTACGGCTATAACGGTGCGGTTGGAAGATCATAACAAGACGTTTATCAGTCCAGCCACTACGAGCAGCTTGAATCGTCACATCAACTTCGGTTGGGTGATGACCGTAATCATCGACCAGCATTGCAACGCCTTTACCTGTTTCATACTCACCTAGGTGATCGAAACGGCGACCCGTGCCTTCCGTTCCCGCCATCGCTTTGAGAATCGCTTCATCGCTGATGTCATCTTCTGTTGCAACAGCAATCGCAGCCGATGCATTCAATGCGTTGTGGCGACCTGGAATGTTCAACGTGATATCTAAGTTAGCTTTACCTTCACGTACAACCGTAAACTTGCCTTGTTGACCTTCTTGTACGTAGTTTTCAATACGAATATCTGCGTCTTCAGAGAAGCCGTAAGTAATCACTTGGCGGCTCACCTGAGGGATAAGTTCACGTACAACAGGATCATCTACACACATCACAGCCTGGCCGTAGAACGGCAGGTTGTGTAGGAAATCGATAAATGTCTGCTTTAGCGTTTCGAAATCGCCGCCGTAGGTATCCATATGATCCGCTTCAATGTTAGTTACGATACTAACCATAGGTTGCAGATGTAAAAATGAAGCATCACTCTCATCGGCTTCAGCGATAAGAATACGGCTTGAACCTAAACGTGCGTTAGTGCCAGCACTTTTAACCAAACCACCGTTTACGAAGGTTGGATCTAGGCCGGCTTCCGAGTAAATCTGTGTCACTAGCGCAGTCGTGGTTGTTTTACCGTGCGTACCTGCCACAGCAATACCGTGACGAAAACGCATCAGCTCAGCCAGCATTTCTGCACGACGAACGATCGGTGTGCGCGCTTCACGAGCTGCAATAATTTCTGGGTTTTCTTCGTTGATAGCGGTTGAAACAACCACCACACTTGCGTCGGCAACGTTACTCGCTTGGTGACCGATATAAACGGTCGCACCCTTGCTAACTAAACGATCAGTCACTGGGTTTTGAGCAATATCAGAACCCGTGATCTGGTAGCCTTCATTTAGCAAGACTTCAGCAATCCCGCTCATTCCGGCACCACCAATACCAATGAAGTGGATAGATTTAACACGGCGCATCTCTGGCACCATTGCACGGATTTGCGCTAAGTCTTGGGTATGTTCAATCGTCATCAATTCAATCTCATTATTTTGCTAAAGCTTTAATCGCTTCAGCGACGGTCACATCAGCATCAAGCTTGGCGGCTTGACGAGCTTTTGTTGCCATCATTTTTAATTCATTTCTATCAAGCTGCGCGATAGTGTTCGCTAGCTTATCAGCCGTTAGTTGAGGCTGTTCAATCATTAACGCTGCGCCACATTCAACTAAATGGTCGGCATTCAACGCTTGTTGTCTGTCTTTGTGCATAAACGGAACGAAGATAGAACCGACACCTGCCGCAGACACTTCTGATACGGTTAATGCACCTGAGCGACACACTAATAGATCTGCCCACTCATAAGCTTGCGCCACATCATCAATAAATTCAGTCACTTGAACATTACCAACAGAATGTGATTTGTATTGCTCAATAACTTGTTGTTGATTGTTCTTACCCGCTTGGTGCATCACAGTGAAGCCTTCACCAAGCTGCGCCATCGTTACTGGCAAGGTATCGTTTAGGATTTTTGCGCCCTGACTGCCGCCCATAACCAAGATGCGGATGTCACCATCACGCTCAGCCATGCGTTGCTCGGGTTCAGCTAAGGCAACCACATCTTCGCGTACTGGGTTACCCACCACTTCTGCGGTAGGGAAAGCACCAGGGAAAGCTTGGAAAACCTTTTTAGCAATCTTAGACAGCCATTGGTTGGTTAAACCTGCCACTGCATTTTGTTCATGGAGAACCACTGGAATGCCAGACAACCATGCCGCGATACCACCCGGGCCACTCACGTAGCCACCCATACCAAGTACCACATCAGGCTGCCATGCTTTGATGTGTTGCCTTGCTTGAAGTATGGCATTAATAATCTGGAACGGCGCTTTAATTAACTTGCTAATGCCTTGACCACGCAGGCCTTTCACTTTGATGAAGTCGATTTCAATGCCATGCTTTGGCACTAAATCCGCTTCCATTCTGTCTGCTGTGCCTAACCAGCGAATTTCCCAACCTTGTTGCTGAAGCTTTTTCGCTACTGCTAACCCTGGGAAAACGTGACCGCCAGTACCACCAGCCATCACTAAAAGTTTTTTGTTTTGTTTCATCACGTTAGATTCTTATTCTACTAATTCGTTTTGACTATCAGCTTGTTCTTTTTGTTGCATTCGGCATTCGTGGTCAATGCGCAGCAGCATTGATACCGCCACAGACATAACAATTAAACTCGAACCACCATAACTGATTAGCGGTAGGGTTAGACCTTTGGTCGGAACGATGCCAGATGCAGCACCTACGTTAACAAGCGTCTGAAACGCAAACCAAATACCAATACCAAAAGCCAGATAGCCGCTGAACACTTGATCGTGTTCAAAGGCTTTTTTACCTATCAGAATGGCTTTTAACACCAAGCTGAAGATCAACATTAATACTAAGGTAACACCGACAAAGCCAAGCTCTTCAGCCAACACAGCAAATACAAAATCGGTATGCGCTTCTGGTAAGTATTCGAGTTTTTGAATCGAGTTACCAAGCCCTTGCCCCATCCAATCACCACGGCCAAACGCCATCAATGACTGAGTTAACTGGTAACCACTGCCGAACGGGTCGTTCCAAGGTTCCCAGAATGAGGTAACACGTCGAACACGATAAGGTTCTATAACAATCAAACCGACGACCGCGGCAATACCTGCCACCATCAAGGCGATAAACTGTGAAAGCTTGGCACCAGCAATGAATAGCATGCCGAACAGGGTCACTAGCATTACGACCACAGTACCTAAATCGGGCTGGCCTAGCAGCAGCACGGCAAAAGCGCCGAATACCATGATCGGTTTACCAAAACCACCGAAGAAGGTTTTTCTCACTTCATCTTGCTTCCGAACCAAGTAGCCCGCCATAAAGATAAACAGCGATAACTTGGCGACTTCAGCGGGTTGTAAGTTAAATAGCCCTAATGGGATCCAACGCGATGCGCCGTTAACCGACTTACCGACGGCTAATACCACAATCAGCAAGAAGAAGGACAAGCCCAGTAGATACATACTGTATTGAAACCAGCGTTGCATCGGGATTTGCAATATGACGCTAGAGACACCTAACGCCAATACAAGGAAGATGGCATGACGGAACATAAAGTGAAACGGCTGATCGGTTAAACGAGCACTGATGGGGAACGAAGCAGACGTCACCATCACCAAACCTGTCAGCATTAGCCCAAGAGCAATCCACACCAATTGACGATCGTAAAGCGCCTCGGGAGTAGCACGGTTTAGCCACTGCCAGATGGATTGATTAATCTCTTTGACTCTTTGCACTGAATGTTAGTCCTTCAACACGTTAAGCATACTCATGAGCAAGCTCAGTGAACGCATCACCTCTTGCCATGAAATTATTAAATTGATCGAAGCTTGCGCACGCCGGAGACAGCATCACCATATCTCCAGCCACCAGCTGTGGCGAGATAGATTCGATTATCTGCTGCATGGTATCGAACTTTTGTGCCGATGGGTGCAGAGGCATGAATTGATCTGCATCTTCACCGAAACAACACAGCTGAACACGCTCAAGTTGCGCCAATACGGGTTCAAGCTCACTAAAGTCAGCACCTTTACCAACGCCGCCAACCAAAAGATATAACGTACCTTGATACTCCAACCCAGACAGGGCTGCCAATGTGCTGGCTACATTCGTTGCTTTGGAGTCATTAACCCATTTGATTTCGCGCTTGTCAGCCACGACTTGGCAACGATGCGTCAAACCGTTATAGGCCTTCAAAGCATCAAGACTTTTGCTGTAGTCGATACCAACTTGCTTCAATAGTGCAAGTGAGACTAACGCATTCGCCA
This sequence comes from Vibrio sp. 10N.286.52.C3, assembly GCF_041468865.1. Classification (NCBI taxonomy): domain Bacteria; kingdom Pseudomonadati; phylum Pseudomonadota; class Gammaproteobacteria; order Vibrionales; family Vibrionaceae; genus Vibrio; species Vibrio sp. 10N.286.52.C3. The sequence goes on from NZ_JBFRJM010000001.1 coordinate 81,984, forward strand.
CATTGTGACGTCCAACCAATGTTAAATCTTGGGTAGCAAGGACAGGTTTACCGTGATCGACCAACCACTCAGTACTATCAATCGTTGATACACCAAACTCTTGGTTATCTAGGCCAAAAGTCAACAATGGCATTGTCTGGTCAGGGTAAGTCTCTTTGTCTTCACGATTAACAGTCGCACACTGCGCGTTATTAAAGATTCTTAACTTGGCCTCACGGTAATCAGCCATGCCTTGATAGCGATCCATATGATCTTCAGACAGATTTAAGAATGCCGCAGCGGCAAGTTTTAAATTCGATGTAGTTTCTAACTGAAAACTTGAAAGTTCAAGGACATATAAATCCGCATCAAGTTCTAGAAGGTCTAGGGCAGGAATGCCAATATTGCCGCCAACGCCAACATTAAGCCCAGCAGCCTTAGCAAGCACACCAGTCAGATCAGTCACGGTACTCTTACCGTTTGAACCAGTAATCGCCACAACAGGCTTATCTACAGCCCAACCAAACAGCTCGATGTCGCCAACGACAGGCGTACCCGCTTGAAGCACATCTTGAATTTCAGGTGTCGCTAAAGCAATGCCTGGGTTAGCAACCACCAGATCAGCCTCAGCTAGCCATTGGCTATTCCAGCTTCCAGAATGCAGCTCAACCGACTCAGGCAAAGATTCCTTTCCTGGTGGTAGCTCTCGCGTATCAATTACCTTTACGCAAGTATGGGGCTGATATTTTACGAGATGTTTAACGACAGAGAGCCCGGTAATACCGAGCCCCACAACCACTACATTTTGAATATTTTGCCAACGTTCCATTTAAACAAGATGCTCTTAATAGTTTTAAAGAGCCCCTATTCAGAGGCTCATACAGGATTAACGAACTTTCAGTGTGGCTAGGCCAACCAGTACTAATACCATTGAGATTATCCAAAAACGCACGATAACACGCGGCTCTGGCCAACCTTTAAGTTCATAGTGGTGGTGAATCGGTGCCATGCGGAAAATACGCTGACCACGCAATTTGTAAGAGCCCACCTGCAGAATCACTGACAGAGTCTCCATTACAAACACACCACCCATGATCACTAGTACCAACTCTTGACGAACGAGTACCGCAATCACACCTAACGCACCACCCAGTGCTAGAGAGCCAACATCGCCCATGAATACTTGTGCTGGGTAAGTGTTAAACCATAGGAAGCCAAGGCCTGCACCAACGATAGCAGTACATACCACCACCAGTTCAGAGGTGTATGGGATGTATGGAATGTGTAGGTATGCTGCAAAGTTAACGTTACCTGTCGCCCAAGCGATAACAGCAAAACCCGCAGCAACCATAACCGTTGGCATAATCGCCAAGCCATCTAGGCCATCAGTTAGGTTTACCGCGTTACTGGTACCCACAATAACAAAGTAAGTCAGCACGATGTACAGCAGGCCAAGTTGTGGCATCACATCTTTAAAGAAAGGCACCACTAATTGTGTCGCAGCAGTGTCTTGCCCATGAGCATACAGAGCAAACGCCACAACCAATGCAATAGCCGATTGCCAGAAGTACTTCCAACGCGCAATCAAGCCATCAGTGTTCTTACGAACGACTTTACGATAATCATCAACAAAACCAACTGCACCGTAACCGCCTAGCACGACAAGTACGGCCCAAACGTAAGGGTTTGATAAGTCAGCCCAAAGCAAGACTGTAATAATGATCGCAGCAAGGATCATCACACCACCCATAGTTGGTGTGCCACGCTTACTAAAGTGAGACTCTGGGCCGTCGTTACGAACAACTTGGCCAATTTGCAGCATTTGCAGACGCTCAATTAAACGAGGTCCCATCCACAGCGACAGACATAAAGCCGTCAAAATGCTCGCGATTGCACGAAACGATAAGTATTCGAACAAACGGAAAAAAGAAAAGTGTGGCTGTAGTAGCTCTGCAAGCCAAATTATCATGAAAAGTTCTCCTTTAAAGCAGCGGCTATTTTACTCATTCCTGCACTATTGGCGCCTTTTACCAACAAGGTATGTGGCGCGTTTTCTGGCAAGCTCAAGTGCTGCTCTATGTGCGCGATCATCGCTTCATGCGTTGCAAAGTGAGTGCCGTTACACACTTCACTAATCACCTTGGTATCATCACCGTAAGTGAGTACATGCTCAAAAGCGAATGGGGCAGCATATTCACCGACTTGACGGTGAAGTGCAAGGCTTTCATCGCCTAACTCAGCCATATTGCCTAAAATCAACCAACGCTGACCTTTGAAGCTCGACAACAATTTAGCTGCAGCCTTCATTGCCGGTACACTGGCGTTGTAACTGTCATCTATCAGCTTGATATTCTGACTTAATTGTTGAACCTCAACTCGGCCTTTAACTGAGATAAGATTCGCTAAACCGCTTTTAATTTCTGCAAGCGTGGCACCGAATTGAATGCTCAGTGCTGCTGCGGCTAATGCGTTGGCTACATTGTGCTGACCAATAATGCCAAGTTCGACATCGATAGCGCCTTGCGGGGTCTGCATATCAAAGCAAGCTTCACCCTGCTCGTTGATGCGAATATTCGTCGAAAAGTAATCCGCCGTGTCATCACTTTCAGAAAAGGTCAGTACGTTTTTGTCTGCAAGCACATCTTTCCAGAAGTCACCACCATTGCTCTCTAGGTTAACAATAGCAGTATCACCAGCAGCAAGCCCCTGAAAAATTTCGCCTTTCGCTTGTTTAACACCATCAATTGAGCCAAAGCCCTCTAGATGCGCGGCAGCAACGTTATTCACTAAGGCCACCTGTGGTTTCACAAGCTGCGTGGTATAGGCAATTTCACCAATGTGGTTCGCGCCCAGTTCTATCACGGCATAGTCGTCATTGGGTTCACTGCGCAGCAAGGTTAGTGGTACTCCAATATCATTATTGAAGTTACCCGCTGTAAACAGCACTTTGCCACGTTGTTGTAGAATACTCGCGACCATCTCTTTGACGGTCGTTTTGCCACAGCTTCCTGTTATCGCCATGGTTGGCACGTTACATTGTTTGTGGATCCAAGCACTTAGCTGACCTAAAGCAAGTTTAGTGTCTTCAACAACAACTTGAGTAATATTTAGGTCAAGTTTTCGTTGAACTAATAACGCACTCGCATTGGCCTCAACAGCCTGACCACAAAAATCATGCGCATCAAAACGTTCACCTACAAGAGCAACAAACAGTGCACCTTCTTCAACGGTGCGAGTATCGGTAGAAACCGCATTGATCAAACTATTGCTCGATTTGCCAGCCTCTATCAGCTGACCGTACACCGCTGAGCAGATCTGCTCGAGTGATACATCAATCATTATGAAATACCTAAAAGTTGTAGTGCTGACTCTCGATCCGAATAGTGGATCGTTTTGTCTTTCAATACTTGGTAATCCTCATGGCCTTTACCTGCCAGAAGAATAATGTCGTTATTACCCGCCTGCTCTAGAGCAAACTTAACCGCCTGAAAGCGATCGTGTTCAACAAAGGCGACTTCAGGCTCACTTAAACCTGCCAGCATGTCTTTAACAATCAATGCCGGGTCTTCACTGCGAGGGTTGTCATCTGAAATAATAATGTTATCGGCGAACTGCTCTGCGGTAACCGCCATCATAGGGCGCTTGCCTGTATCTCGATCACCACCGCAGCCAAAGATTGCCCATAGCTTTCCAGAGCAATGTACACGTAGTGCTGCCAATGCTTTCTCTAATGCGTCAGGTGTATGCGCGTAGTCGACAACCACTTTCGCTTTGTTTGGTACTTGGAACAATTCCATACGGCCAATCACAGGTTGCAATTGAGGTGCTGTGTCGATCAAGGTTTGCTTGTCGATGCCTAGTACAAGTAGGGTCGCGAAAGCAACCAATACATTTGATGCGTTGAACTGGCCAATTAAAGGAACAGACAGTTGTCCCTGCCCCCAGCTACCATCAAAAGCGAGTTTGATACCCGTCTCTGCATAAGCAACATCCGATGCCCATACTGACTGCTGGTAGCCCGATAACGGAAGCAATGACACAGCTACTGCATTGGACAGATCAGCCATCCAAGCTTTACCGACTTCATCATCAACATTAATCACAGCGTGCTTACACTTATGCTGAGTAAACAAGCTCTTCTTAGCCAGAGCGTACTCTTGCATCGTGCCGTGGTAATCCAAGTGGTCACGGCTCAAGTTAGTAAATACACCAGCCTCAAAATCCAATGCCTTAACTCGGCCTTGAACCAAACCATGAGACGAGATTTCCATCGCGGTATAAACAGCGTTTTCTTCAGCCAACTCACTCAGCGTACGTTGTATTTCAATCGCACTACCGGTCGTATTCGCCGCCGTTTTAAGGTTGTCTAGAAAACCGTTACCCGTGGTGCCCATTACCGCAGAGCGTTGGCCGACTAAATCTAGCCACTGAGCAATCAATTGGGTGATAGTGGTTTTGCCATTGGTGCCGGTAACACCAATCAGCTTAGTCGCCTGAGACGAGTAAACACGACCGGCCAACTCAGATAACACCAAGTTAAGGTCTTTAATGTAAACAACCGGAACAGCATCCAACCACTCAATCAGACCATGGGCCTTTTCAGCATCAGCTTGTGCGATAACGGCATTGGCTCCCTGTGAGACCGCTTTGTCAATGAAACGACGGCCATCAACAGCATGCCCAACTACAGCAACAAAAATATCGCCGTCTTTGATGGCACGACTATCCAACTCCAACTGTTCAACGGCAATCGCATCCAGCTCAGGTGAACTAAAGTCACCCCAAGGAGAAAGTAAAGATGACAGCGTGAGGCTATTACTCATATTGAATCCTGATTGGCTCTATTCTTGAAACTTGTTTTCATCAGCAGGGACATTCAGAATTTGCAGTGCGCCCTTCATGATTTCAGAAAAAACAGGGGCTGCGACCGAGCCACCATAGTAGAGGTCACCTTGAGGTTCATTGATCATCACAACCAAAGAGACTCTTGGGTCACTCACTGGAGCAACACCTGCGGTATAGGCGAAGTACTCGTCTCCATAACCACCGGAAATCGCTTTTCTAGATGTACCTGTTTTTGCTGCTACTCGGTAACCCGGCACGGCAGCTCTTGTCGCTGTACCGCCCTTTTGGGTTACGCCTTCTAGCATGTTCAAAACCAACTCAGCATTTTCGCGCTTGATGATCTGTTTTGAGAAATCTTGGTCGTTGCTTTTAACGATATGGATAGGTTCGTAAACACCGTGATTCGCTAACGTCGCATAGGCATGAGCCAATTGCAGCGGAGTAATCGCTAGACCATAACCAAAGGATAAGGTAGCGATTTCAAACTTAGACCAGCGTCGACGGTTCGGGAAAATACCCGCGGTCTCACCGACTAGATTCAGCCCAGACATCTCGCCAAGACCAACAGAACTGTACATGCCCAGTAGCGCTTCAAGTGGCATATCCAGTGCTAACTTCGCCACACCTATGTTACTCGACTTCTTAAGGATTAACGCCAAGTCTGCCTTACCAACTTTGGAAGTATCACGTACACGGCTACCACCGATTTGCATGATGCCGTTACCCGTATCAATTACAGTATCAGCATCCGCGGTACCATTTTCGAGAGCGGCAAGAACAACAAACGGCTTAACCGTCGAACCTGGCTCAAAAGCATCGGTGATCACGCGGTTACGCATCTTAAAGCTTTGTAAATCAGCACGATTGTTTGGGTTGTAAGACGGTGCGTTAACCATGGCCAAAACCGCACCCGTTTTTACGTCTAATAAGATGGCAGATCCAGACGTCGCCTTGTGATCGGCTACCGCCTGTTTAATCGCTCGATAAGCGATGGCTTGTAAGCGCTGATCGATGGTCAATTCGAGTGGTTTACCTTCTTCACGCTCTTCTAGTGCAATGTTTTCAACTACTCGCCCGTAACGGTCTTTACGGATTGTACGTTTACCTGCTTCACCCGTGAGCCACTTATCGTAGCTGCGCTCGACACCTTCTAGGCCGTGTCCATCAATTCCGGTCACACCAATAAGATGCGCGCTGACTTCACCGGCTGGGTAATAACGACGTGATTCTGCTTTAAGACCAATACCCACCAGCTTTAAGTCGCGGATGTATTTCGCCATTGCTGGGCTAACTTGTCTTTGTAGGTAGATAAAACGACGAGATTTGTCGCTGGAGATCTTGTTGATCATCGATTGTCGATCTAAGCCAAGTACATCGGCTAACGCGTACCAACGCTCAATTTGGGCCATGCCGTTTTTATCGAAAATCGTTTTAGGATCGGCCCATACCGCTTCAACTGGAACACTCACAGCAAGCGGCTCGCCATTGCGGTCTGAAATAATACCGCGAGCAGAAGGAATGGCCTTAACACGGACTGAGCGAAGGTCGCCCTGACGAATTAAGTTATCTGGTTCAATAATTTGGATGTAAGCCACACGACCAACCAGCGCAGCAAAGGCAAGAAACACGAAAGCAATAACGACGTTGAAACGCCATTTAATCAGAATTGGATCCGAGTCCTTTTCGCTCTTCACTCGCTCTTTCGTTGGTTTCTTAACGGCTTTCGCGGGGGCTTTTTCCTTTTTTCCGGTCATTTCAGTGTGATCACAACTTCTTTGTCGGAGTCTGGACGTTTCATGTCTAGCTCTCGTTTTGCCGATGCTTGAACGCGGCTATGTTCAGCCAGAGCCGTCTCTTCAAGCATTAAATTTCGCCATTCATTATCAAGCTGTTCACGCTCACTCAATGCCATGTCTTTTTGCGTGATTGCCTGACGTGACATGTGTGTCGTGAGAACGACCCCCATCGCGCTCGCGAAGATACAGATAAGCAGCACCAATGGGACTTTACCCACGGAGATCAAATCAAAAAATATTATCTTGGCTAAGTTAGGTTTGGAGGTCTTCATTGACTATAGCTTTTCTGCGATTCGTAATACTGAGCTACGCGAACGAGTATTCTCATCCACTTCATCTTTAGAAGGCTTGATCGCTTTACCAACAGGCTTAAGATCAGCACTGCCTAGCGCTTTGATCTGCTCTTCTGTTAGTGGCAGGCCATGTGGTACTTGCGGACCTTGGCTCTCTTTACGGATAAAGCGCTTCACCATGCGGTCTTCAAGAGAGTGAAAGCTAATAACAGACAAACGGCCTTCAGGAGCAAGAATGCTTGCTGCGCCTTTCAGGGCTGTATCGATCTCTTCAAGTTCACTGTTGATGTAGATACGGAAGGCTTGGAAAGCACGTGTTGCTGGGTGCTTTTTCTCTTTGAAGCTTTTTGGAGCTACATCCGAGATAAGCTTAGCCAACTGACCAGTGCGCGTTAGAGGTTCGTTCTCTTCATTCTCTTGATAAGCGATGATGCCTTTCGCGATACGACGAGCGTGTTTGTCTTCACCGAACTCACGGATAACCCATGTGATGTCATCAAGATCGGCTTCAACTAACCACTGAGAGACAGGAATACCGGTTGTTGGGTCCATACGCATATCAAGCGGACCGTCTTTCATGAAGCTAAAGCCACGCTCAGCGTCATCTAGCTGTGGTGAAGAAACACCTAGATCCAGTAACACACCATCCACTTGACCGACTAAGTCATAACGCTCTGCATATTCAGCCATACCTGAGAACGGGCCGTGAATAATCGTAAAACGAGGGTCATCAATCTTTTGCGCTTCTGCAATCGCTTGTGGATCGCGGTCAATACTAAAGAGTCGTCCATTCTCGCCCAGTTTAGACAGGATTGTACGGCTGTGACCACCACGGCCAAAAGTACCATCGATGTAGGTACCGTCAGGTTTGATCGCAAGTCCGTCAATAGATTCGTTAAGCAATACTGAAATATGTTTGAATGCTTCTGTCATAGTCTTCTCAGTGAGTGGATTGAGCCATTAGTTCGGCAATAATTTGTTCTATTAACGTTTTAGTGTACTGATTTCACGCCGTATCTCCACCATATTGTGTATAGGCTTTGGGAATTTTTGACCCAAGCTCATATCAGGGTGAAGGATTCTAAGGAAATCTAAATAATTTACGTCAATATAAAGCAAAAAACCCATCACTACCGTTAAGTAATGATGGGTTCTTTATATAGGTGGAGTTGACACATACGCCGGGTTCTGTTCCGCTTGCGCGGCGGTAACCATTCGTCTAGGCCTGCAATCGCTCACAGGCTCAAGCAATCTACCCGCCCCCATACGCGAGCAACGCAATGTGAGGGCCTATTTGATCTTGCTCCGGGTGGAGTTTACCTTGCTACGAACTGTTGCCAGTCGCACGGTGCGCTCTTACCGCACCCTTTCAGCCTTACCTGTGCCCCTTCCGAAGAAATGAGGCCATCGGCGGTCTTCTCTCTGCTGCACTTGTCGTGGGCTCGCGCCCCCCAGACGTTATCTGGCACCCTGCTCTATGGAGCCCGGACGTTCCTCCCCTCTACCAGTCTCCCGAAGGACTTCAACGTCAGTTTCCCGAAGGACCTCAACGTCAGTCTCCCGAAGGACATCAGCAAAGCAGCGATTACCCGTTCAACTCCGAGGGCGGATTGTATAGAGATTAGGGTGCAGTGTCTAGCGAGATCACAAATATGGTGCAAACCTCTAAGCAACTGCGTGAATTTTACACAATTCAGACAAAAAAAGAGGAATAACGGCAATACCATCACTCCTCACAAGCTTTTCAATACAGGTTAGCTACTCTATAAAGAGGTTTCTAGTGGTCTAGATGCTCTAGGCCCCATTTGTATAACGCGTTCTTTTTCAGATTATAGATTTCTGCCGTCATCGCCGCCGCTTTTTTAAGAGGCAGCTCTTTGGTTAGAATGCCTAGTGTGCGAGTCGCTTCGTCTGGCAGTTCTGTGCTCGCTTCTTCACGGTGGCCGTGAATCAGTAACACCATCTCACCGCGTTTACGGTTCGCGTCTTCTTCAATCCACTCAATAAGTTCACCAAGTGGCAGCCCTTGGATGGTTTCGAAGGTTTTGGTTAGCTCACGCGCCAATACAACCTCACGGTCAGGGCCAAGAATCTCGAGCATATCTTGTAGAGAATCTGAAATACGGTGTGGTGATTCATAGAAGATGCATGTGCGCTCTGCCTTTGCGATCTCTAAGAACTTGTCTTTACGACCTTTGCTCTTTGGTGGCAAGAAGCCCTCAAAACTGAAACGATCTGACGGTAAACCAGAAGCACTCAACGCGGTAATCACAGCACAAGCACCAGGAAGTGGCACAACTCTCACACCCGCTTGACGACATTGTGAGACAAGATGGTAACCTGGGTCACTAATTAAAGGAGTACCCGCATCAGAGACTAATGCGATAGACTGACCTTCTAATAATCTTTCGACTAGAACTTGTGCTTTAGTTTGTTCATTATGATCATGTAAAGCGAACGTTCTGGTTGATATATTGAAGTGAGCAAGCAGCTTACCCGTGTGGCGTGTGTCTTCGGCTGCAATAACATCGACACTTGATAAAATTTCAATTGCTCTTTGAGTGATATCTCCCAAATTTCCGATTGGGGTTGGCACAATGTAGAGAGTTGGGCTCTCTGTGAGCAAGGTTTTGTTATCTGTCATTTGTTTACCATCACTTCAACGATTAATATAGATACAAATTTATACGGAATTTAAAGAACTCATGGCAACGATGAACCATAAGAGACTCAGTGTACCACGCTTACTAACTCCAATTGCATTAGCAATTACATTGGCGGCTTGTTCTTCAGGTCCTCAAGCACCAACGAGCGTTGATATTACACTAGATCCAGCGCAATCAACTGAAAGTTACATGATGCAGGCGGATAGTAGCAAAGGAAGTCTACAAAACGACTGGTTAATCATGGCGCTTAAGGCTTCTGTGCAAGTTGGAAAAACCGATCAAGCAACTCTGCTGATTAAACGCTTAGCAAAACAAGAGCTGAGCGAAACGCAACAAGCGGAATGGCAATTAGCGCGCGCTCAACTGCTGGTGAATAACTCGCAGCCTGAACAAGCTTATAGCCAACTGAACTTCCAGCCTTGGTGGAAACTTCCGAACGAGCAGTGGAAAGATTATCACGAGCTACGCGCGAACATTTCTGAAATGCAAAGCGAGTATTTTGAAGCAAGCCGTGAGTTAGTTCTTTATTCAGAATATCTAGACGCTGACGACGAGCTCCAACAGCAAGCTGCTGACCGTATTTGGCAGAACCTAAATAGCTACTCTCAATATGAGATTCTAGAGCTTAAGACGTCGCCTACAGAAGACGTTCTTGCAGGTTGGTTACAGCTGGCGATTTACATGAAGACGCTGAATTCAAACCTTCCAAACCTGCAGGAAACCCTGTCTGATTGGCTAGCAGAGAATTCTCAGCACCCAGCAGCAACATATACACCTCAGGCGATCACTGACATCTTGGCGCTAGAGATCAGCAAGCCAACCAGCACTGCACTATTACTGCCTCTAACCGGTAAGTACGGCAAGCAGGCACAACTTGTGCGTGACGGTTTCATCTTTGCGATGATGAATGACAAAGAGCGCGAAGAAGATGCAACGCTGACGGTAATGGATACCAACGTGCAAAGTGCCGCTGAGATTAAAGCGACACTGGAAGAGAACAATGTTGATTTCATCGTTGGCCCGCTGATCAAGAGTAACATCACTAAACTTCAGCAAGCGCAGAAAAACCACGAGAATTCGATTCCAGCTTTAGCTCTGAACATTCCAACGCAACTAGAACCTGATACCAATATTTGCTATCTCGCTCTATCGCCTGAACAAGAAGTTGCTCAGGCAGCGAAACACCTATTTGCTCAAGGCTACAAGTATCCGCTTATCCTTGCGCCAAGAGGACGTTTAGGTGAGCGTGTTGAGCAAGCGTTTAAAGAAGAGTGGAAAAAATACAGCAGCAACGATGTGGCTATCAGCTTGTTCTCTGACAAACGCCAACTGCAACGTAATGTGAATCAGGTATTTGGCTTGCAAGATAGCCAACAACGTATCGCTCAAATGGATGGGTTACTGAACCTAGACCTAGAAACAGAGCCACGCAGCCGTCGTGATATCGATTCTGTCTACATTGTGGCTAAGAACTCAGAGCTAACGCTAATCAAACCCTTCATTGAAGTTGCAATTAACCCTGATGCTAGCCAGCCCGCTCTTTTCTCAAACTCACGCAGCAACAGCGGTGATAAGCAGTATGAAGACCTAACCGGCGTGTTCTACAGCGACATCCCACTATTGGTTGAGAACAAAAACGAGCTTAATAAAGAGCTAAACGACCTATGGCCTGCACACTCAAACGGCCAAAAGCGTCTGCAAGCACTGGGAATGGATGCATACTACCTAATGGATGCACTGCCACAGATGAAAGCCGTACAGGGTTACAGCATTCCAGGTGAAACGGGTGTGCTAACCATCGATAACAACTGTGTGGTTCAACGTGAAATCAGCTGGGCAGAGCATGGGGCTTTTTAGCCGAAAGTTCCTATCCAAACCAACCATCACCCACAAACAAGTGGGTGATAAATACGAGGCCGTGGCAAAATCTTATCTGATTAACCACGGTTTATCGTTAATAGAAGAAAACTTCATAGCAAAATGTGGCGAGATTGATCTTATAATGCGCCATAACAATACGGTTGTGTTTGCTGAGGTAAAATACCGCAAGCAAACCCGCTACGGACATGCCGCTGAAATGGTGACTGCCAAGAAGTCACAGAAACTGCTCAAAACAGCCAATGTTTGGCTTATGCAGCAAGGCTTGTCGGTGCACTCTACAGATTTCAGGTTTGATATTGTTGCCATTGAAGGGCCGAATGACACTATCGACTGGATTCAAAACGCGATTACCCAAGGATAAACATGCTAGACAGCATTAAAGAAAGTTTCACAGAAAGTATTCAAATCCAAATTGCGGCTGCAGAAGCTCTGCCTGACGCAATCACGCATGCCGCTCAAGCAATGGTTGCGACCTTGCTTAACGGAAACAAAATTCTTTGTTGTGGTAATGGTGGTTCGGCGTCGAATGCTCAGCAATTTGTATCGTGCCTACTCAACCGGTTTGAAACAGAGCGCCCTAGCCTTCCAGCAATGGCACTCACAGCAGACAACACCACGCTAACGGCTGTGGCTAACGACTACCACTATGAAGAGATCTTCTCTAAGCAGGTGCGTGCATTCGGTCAAACTGGCGATATTCTGTTGGCTATCTCGACTAGCGGTAACAGCAAGAACATCATCAAGGCAATGGAAGCGGCGGTAACTCGCGACATGACCATCATCGCCTTTACCGGTAAAGATGGTGGTGAGATGGCAGGTTTGCTTGGTGAACACGATGTAGAGATTCGTATCCCGTCACACCGTACAGCGCGCATTCATGAAGTACACATGGTGACACTGCACTGCCTATGTGACCTAATCGATCAAGTACTCTTCCCTGCCCACGAAGAGTGATATACGGAGCATCACAATGAAATCATTAACCTCTATGAGGCTGTTTAAGCTGATTAATGTTTCGCTACTTACACTGTCTCTGTCTGGTTGTGCTGGCATTTTCATTGCTGGTGCTGCAACTACTGCAAACCTAGTCACAGATACGCGAACAACCAAAGAGATTTGGAACGACAACAACATCGAATTTGAAGTTGCAGCGATTACCAATAAACAACCATTCCGTGGCAATGTACGTGTCACCGCAAGCTCATACCGAGGTTCAGTGGTGTTGATGGGGCAAGCAACCACAGATTCAGAACGTCGCGCTTTTGAAAACCAAGCCAAAGAAGTGGCTGGCGTTGAGAGCATCCACAATCAAGTTCGAGTGAAAGAACCTTTGTCTGTAAGTGCTATCAGTAAAGACAGCTGGATTACCACTAAGGTGAAATCAGCTCTGCTTGCGAATGCTGAGCTTAACGGCATCAAAGTAAAAGTGATTACTGAGGATTCAGAAGTATTCCTACTTGGACTCGTGACTAGAGAGCATGCCGATATCGCGACAGAAGTTGCGCGTAACATATCTGGCGTAAAACAGGTTATTCGAGCGTTTGAATACGGTGAAGAAGAGACGGCTGTTAACTAGCCGTAAGCCAGTCAACTAAATGCGATATAGCAGAAAAGAAAAAGCAGCGACGAGTCGCTGCTTTTTTATTTGGTTCGTTATCTAATACCAATCGTAGTAAATAATCTATCATTCTAGCTTGTTAAAAATTTCGATAACTGCGTTAGAATTTTTGATTGTAGAATAACTACTTATCAAAAAATTCCGCCTTGCTCTCAAGCTTTTTTCCTGCGCTATTTCTGATCACTTACTTACTGTGATTGGTATAACTAACGTTATTTGATAACACGAAGGCTTGGGCGACCTTTCGCTGGACGAGGTGGCTCAGGATCTGAGTCTGGCTCTTCAGCATCTACGTCTGCCGTTGCTACGCTCAAAGATGGGCCTTTTTCTGGTTCTTCAAAAGGACTTTCTTCAATCCCTTCTTCAAACGCTTCCATGTAAGCCTCTTCAGGTTCAAACATGGTACCAGCACCATTTTCACGAGCATAAATCGCTTGTACTGCGTAAAGCGGAACGATCACAGAGTGTGGACGACCACTAAAGCGAGCACTAAACGTCACAGCTTCGTTACCCAGTTCAAGTTGTCCAACCGCACGAGGCGCGATGTTCAGAATGATCTGACCATCTTGAACAAACTCTTCTGGAACTCGCACACCCGGTAATGTTGCTTCAACAACAAGGTGTGGAGTTAGTTCGTTATCAACCAGCCACTCATAAAATGCACGAAGCATGTATGGTCGGCGTGGAGTCATATTAGAAATATCCATAAACGCTTAGCGAACGAGTCGCATCTCACGCTCAGCTTCAGTTAGAGAAGCTAGGAATGAATCACGTTCGAATACGCGGTTCATGTAAATCTTAAGCTCTTTAGAACCAGGACCAATTAGTTCGATACCAAGCTCAGGTAAACGCCATAATAGCGGAGCTAGGTAACAATCAATTAGGCTAAACTCTTCGCTCATGAAGTATTCATACTCAGCGAAGATAGGAGCAAGAGTCAGTAGGTCGTTGCGCAGTTTAACGCGAGCTGCTTCAGATTCTTCAGCGTTGCCTTTAACGATCTTCTCTGCAACTGAATACCAGTTACGCTCAATGCGGTACATCATTAGACGGCTGTTACCACGAGCAACCGGGTATACAGGCATCAACGGTGGGTGAGGGAAACGCTCATCTAGGTATTCCATGATGATCTTCGAGTCATATAGAGCAAGCTCACGATCAACAAGAGTAGGTACTGATTTGTACGGGTTCAGTTCAACAAGCTCTGCTGGTAGATTTTTTTCATCAACCAACTCAACTTCAACACTTACGCCTTTTTCAGCAAGAACGATGCGCACCTGATGGCTATACATATCAGAAGCACTTGAGAAAAGAGTCATTACAGAACGTTTATTGGCAGCTACAGCCATGGAGCCCTCCAGTACACTTTAAATAAAAACAATGGAGGCCTAAAGCCTCCATTGAACATTAACATAATTTGGGAATTAGCACGGTATTATAGCACAATTAGTGCACATCACGCCAATACTCTTTCTTCAGCAAAATCACGATGATAGTGAAGATTACTAAGAAGGCCATTACCCACCAACCCATAGCGTGACGCTCAAGTTGAACTGGGTCGCCCGAGTAAACCAAAAAGTTAACAAGGTCACGAACTGCTTCGTCGTATTCACCAGCACTTAATTCGCCAGAGCCGTCAGTCTCAGTGCCAACAACAACCGTCACTTCCTCGCCATCTACCATATGAGTATCGTAGATTGGTGTTGGGATACCTTGCAGTTCTTCAAGAACGTGCGGCATACCAACGCTTGGGAAAACAATGTTGTTCACGCCAAATGGACGAGACGGATCTTCATAGAAAGTACGAAGGTAAGTGTACAGCCAGTCTGCGCCACGAACACGAGCAACCAATGTTAGGTCTGGTGGCGGAGCACCAAACCAACTTGCCGCTTGATCAGAAGGCATAGCATTAACCATCAAGTCACCGATTTTCGCTTCAGGGTCGAAAATCAGATTTTCCTTCATAAGATCAACGGGGATCTCTAAATCATTCGCAACACGTTCATAGCGCTGGTACTGCGTTGAGTGACAAGCGAAACAGTAGTTCATGAACATCTTAGCGCCATTTTGCAATGAAGCTTTGTCTGTTAAATCATTGTTCGCTTTGTCTAATGGTACGTTTGCACCCGCTGCCATCACCAGTGACGGCAACATAGCAAATAAAATTACAATCCACTTTTTCATTTGAATGTCACCCTTTCTGGTAATGGTTTCGTCGCTTCATTTTTACTGTAGAACCACAGTAGAACGAAGAACATGAAGTAACCTAAGCTAAAGATTTGAGCCAGTAGCGTGTATGTTGGCGTTGCTGGAAGCGCACCAAGTACACCAAGCGCAATAAAGCTTATTGTGAATTGGATGATGTTAATCAAATGCAGTTTGCTACGGTAACGGTAAGAACGCACTTTACAACGGTCGAACCATGGTAGTAGGAATAGCACAACAATAGATGCGCCCATTGCTACAACACCTAGCAACTTATCAGGAACAGCACGCAGAATTGCGTAAAACGGCGTGAAGTACCATACCGGAGCGATGTGCTCTGGTGTTTTCAGTGGGTTAGCAGCTTCAAAGTTTGGCGGCTCAAGGAAGAATCCACCCATCTCTGGGTTAAAGAACAGCACATAACAGAAGAAGAATAGGAAACCGGCCACACCAACCATATCTTTCACGGTCCCGTATGGGTGGAAAGGAATAGAGTCAATGATGTCGTATTTCTTAGTGTAATCCTTGTGGAATGGGAACTGCGTTTTGTAGTCGTCGCCCATTGTGCCTTTAGGAAGTTTCGTCTCAATACCGTCTGGGTTGTTCGAACCCACTTCGTGCAGTGCTAGTACGTGAAGTACGATAAGCAGCAGAAGTACAATTGGTAGAGCGATAACGTGCAGTGCGAAGAAACGGTTCAGCGTTGCACCAGAGATGATGTAGTCACCACGGATCCAAAGCGTTAGGTCATCACCGATAACAGGGATCGCACCAAACAGAGAAATGATTACCTGAGCACCCCAGTAAGACATTTGACCCCATGGTAGTAGGTAACCCATGAAAGCCTCAGCCATAAGCACTAAGAAGATCAACATACCGAAGATCCAAAGTAGCTCACGAGGCTTTTGGTAAGAACCATAGATTAGGCCACGGAACATGTGCAGGTAGATAACAACGAAGAATGCCGAAGCACCTGTTGAGTGCATGTAACGTAGTAGCCAACCGTATTCCACATCACGCATGATGTATTCAACAGAAGCAAATGCACCCTCACCTGACGGTACGTAGTTCATTGTTAGCCAAATACCCGTAAGGATTTGGTTAACCAATACCAACATTGCCAAAGAACCGAAAAGGTACCAAAAGTTAAAGTTCTTAGGCATTGGGTATTCAGATAAATGCTTTTTATACGCATTCATCGCGGGTAGACGTTTCTCTACCCAATCAAGCAATCCTTGCATTACGCGTCTCCCTCGTCCACACCGATCATGATCTTAGTGTCACTCAAATACATATGCTTTGGTACAACAAGATTCAATGGAGCTGGTACGCCTTGGAATACTCGACCTGCCATATCAAACTTTGAACCATGACAAGGACAGAAGAAACCAGACTTAACACCCTGAACTTGTTCTGCAAAAGAATCCGGCAGGTAAGTTGGAGAACAACCTAAGTGCGTACAGAAACCAACAGCAACGAAGAATTCCGGCTTAATTGAACGGAACTCGTTCTGTGCGTATTCTGGTTGTTGTTCAGCTTCAGATTGAGGGTCACGAAGTTGACCACCGATCGATTTTAGGTTTTCTAGTACCGACTCAGCACGGCGTACAACCCATACAGGTTTACCTTGCCACTCGACACGAACCATTTGTCCCGGTTCTAACTTACTGACTTCCACTTCCACCGGCGCGCCCGCAGCTTTCGCCTTGGCACTCGGATTCCATGATTTAATAAAAGGCACGGCTACAGCAGCTGCTCCTAAACCACCAACAACGGCTGTTGTTGCGGTTAAGAAACGCCTGCGACCGTTATTTAAAGGCGCGTTGCTCATCCAAACATTCTCCCATTTGCTCCTTGTGGATTGAAATAATTCCGATTAAAGAGCATGGCTAACAAAATATGTATTTAGTTCTATTTATTGACGGCAAATGATAAATAAAACCCTACTTTTTGACAAGATAAAGCTACCTTTTTGTAACAATCATGAGGCAAAGCGCACATTGGGTTACAAAAGCTTTCAAAATATAAGAATTTGGAAATAAAACGAGGAAGGGAAAGCGTTTAGAGGGGGTATAAAAACAAAAAGCCCGGCATATAGCCGAGCTTTGAACCACAATTCCAGTCGTAAAACTGGGGGCGTGTACTTTTTCGTAAAGAAAAATTAACGCTTAGAGAATTGAGGTTTACGACGTGCTTTACGTAGACCAACTTTCTTACGTTCAACGCAACGAGCGTCACGAGTAACGTAGCCAGCTGCACGTAGAGCAGGACGTAGAGTTTCATCGTACTCCATAAGAGCGCGAGTGATACCGTGGCGGATTGCGCCAGCTTGACCAGAAATACCACCACCAGAAACAGTGATGTAAAGGTCAAGTTTCTCAGTTAGTTCAACTAGCTCAAGAGGTTGCTTAACAACCATACGAGAAGTTGGACGACCGAAGTAAACATCAAGGCTACGCTTGTTGATTACGATCTCACCAGAGCCTGGTTTGATGAAAACACGAGCTGCTGAGCTTTTGCGACGACCAGTGCCGTAGTATTGATTCTCTGCCATTTTCATAATCCCCTTAGATGTCTAGTACTTGTGGCTGTTGAGCAACATGGTTGTGCTCAGTACCAGCGTACACTTTAAGCTTACGGTACATCGCGCGGCCTAGAGGACCACGTGGAAGCATACCTTTAACTGCTAGTTCTAGAACCATTTCTGGTTTCTTAGCAATTAGCTTTTCAAAAGTGATAGTTTTAAGACCACCTGGGAACTCTGAGTGACGGTAGTAAACCTTACCCTTAGCTTTGTTACCAGTTACAGCAACTTTCTCAGCGTTAACAACGATGATGTAATCACCAGTGTCTACGTGAGGAGTGTATTCTGCTTTGTGCTTGCCGCGTAGGCGAGAAGCGATTTCACTTGCTAGACGGCCAAGAGTTTTGCCTTCAGCGTCTACAACATACCAGTCGCGTTTTACAGTTTCTGGTTTAGCAACGAAAGTTTTCATGCTAATAATTACCTATTTAAAAAATTTACACTTAAGGAATACTCGCGTATTCCCACTGTCTAAGAGTTACCATTCATCACCCCTTCGAGTGTTGGAAAACTCTTGGCATAACGTGATTTTACTCATCGCTAGAGGCCCGCAGTAACGGTAGGTCGCAGGATTATAGAGAAGAGCGAAGAAAAAATCACCTCTTTTTGAACAAAATCACGATTTTTTTAATTCTATTTCTTATTCGAGATAATCAAAGCTAACTTAAGTGTTCTTTTGCCAAATATTCATGGCTCTGCATTTCAATTAAACGCGACTGACAACGTTTAAATTCAAACTCTAGCTGACCATGGGTGTATAGCTTTTCTAGCTCCACTTCCGCTGAAATAATCAGCTTCACATTGCGCTCGTAGAACTCATCAACTAATGCAATGAAGCGCCTCGCAGCGTCATCTGAAGTCGCGCCCATTTGCAATACATCCGCCAATAGAACTGTGTGATAAACCCGAGACAACTCAATATAGTCGTTCTGGCTACGAGCCGACTGACAAAGCTGAGCAAAGGTGCCATGCAGTACGCCATCACTCGCTTCGACTACATCTAATTGACGGTGGTTAACCTCTATCTGCTTAAGCTTCTCTTTATCTTCACCAACGAGCTGAGCGTAATACTTTTCGAGATTAATATTCGCTTGGCTATCTAGCGGGTAATGGTAAATCTCAGCCTGTTCTAAGGTACGTAGACGATAGTCAATACCACTATCGACATTAAGGATATGACAGTTGTCTTGAATGAGCTTGATGGCAGGTAAGAAACGCGCTCGCTGTAACCCGTTGCGATACAGATCCGCAGGTGGAATATTAGAGGTCGCAACCAAGATAGCGTTTCGAGCGAATAACTCTTGGAACAAGGTTCCTAGGATCATCGCATCGGTGATGTCTGAAACAAAGAATTCGTCGAAACAGATAATGTCCGCTTCTTCCTTCAACTTGTCTGCGACTAAAGGCAATGGATCACTCACATTACCTAGCGCCTTTAGCTCATCATGAACTCGATACATAAAGCGGTGAAAGTGAACACGCATTTTTTTAGTGGTCGGTAAGGCATCATAGAACGTATCCATTAGGTACGTTTTTCCTCGCCCTACGCCACCCCAAAAATAGAGACCTTTCGGTGGTTGTGGCAGTTCTGGCTTTTTGCCTAGTAATTTCTGGAAGCGAGTCAGTTGAGGAATGGGCGTATTCATGTAATCTTGAAATTGATGAAAGAGTTCATCTAAAGATTTTACGGCTTGCTCTTGTGCTGGATCTCTTTGAAATCCATGTTCTTTTATATCTTGTTCGTATTTTTTAATGGGATTCATGACGACATTTCCACAATGAAAGCAATATCAGACAACAACTAAAAATGAGCCCAAACAGTACGAGGAATAACGTGATGTGGTGAATAATGCAGCATCAAACTGCTAACTAGCGCACACGCATTTCTCTTTATACTGCGGCTTTCTCATAGTACCATGGAGCCGTATCACGTGTAACTAAGCAGTAACAAACATGTTAAAAAACAATAATAAGGAGCTGTTATGCCTTGGATGTATGCCGTTGCCGGTTTACTAGTCGGAGTTATTTTAGGGGTCGCTATTTCTCGTCTCATGACACCTGAATACAAAAAACAAAAGAACGTACAGAAAGAATTGGATAGCGCAAAGTTTGCCCTTGAGCAGCAGCGACAAGAGCTGGCTGATCACTTTGCGAAATCAGCAGAAATGTTGGACACATTAGGTAAAGACTACACAAAACTGTACCAACACATGGAAAAAACAAGCTCAGAGCTGATTCCTAACCTGCCAGAGCAAGATAACCCGTTTGTGAAAACAGCCGCTGCCCATTCGGACAAGCCACAAGAGAAGCCTTCAGTAAAAGAGGCGACACTTGAGGAACAACCGAAAGATTACGCTAATGGCGCAACCGGTTTATTTACAGAGCAGAAGAAAGAAATCATGAATGCTCCCGATGTTGTTACAGCAAAAGCATCGTAAACATTTAACACTTCTGTGAACTTTACAAAGGTTTTTGAGTCATAACTTTCACTCAGGTCATTTGAAACTTATCATACTTATTAAACGTATAAGAGGGTTAAGACCTTAACTAGAGAGGAGTTTATGATGAAAAAACCTTTGCTTGCTTTATCAGTGCTAACTTTAAGCTTAAGTTCAATCATCACCCCCATTAAAGCAACAGCCGCACTGCCATTAAGTGTGGGTAATGAACAATTACCGAGCCTTGCTCCTATGCTTGAACAAGTGACCCCCGCTGTGGTTAGTATTGCCGTAGAAGGCAAACAGGTACAACGTCAGCAAATCCCTGAACAATTTCAATTCTTTTTTGGTCCAGAACAAACACGAGAGCGTCCCTTCCGCGGATTAGGCTCTGGTGTCATCATTGACGCCGAGAAAGGTCATATCGTGACCAATTACCATGTCATTAATGGTGCGGACGATATCAAAGTAAAACTGCATGATGGTCGAGAGTACGATGCTGAGCTAATCGGCGGCGACCAGATGTCTGATATCGCACTGCTAAAATTAGAAGAAGCCAAAAACCTGACCCAGATAAAAGTCGCAGACTCAGACAAACTAAGAGTTGGTGATTTTAGTGTCGCGATCGGTAACCCATTCGGACTTGGGCAAACCGTGACATCCGGTATTGTTTCTGCACTCGGCCGTAGCGGCCTGAATCTAGAAAACTTTGAAAACTTCATTCAAACCGATGCAGCAATCAACAGCGGCAACTCTGGTGGTGCGCTAGTGAACCTTAACGGTGAGCTAATTGGTATCAACACCGCCATTCTTGGCCCTAACGGAGGTAATGTCGGTATCGGCTTTGCAATCCCTTCTAATATGATGACAAACCTGACAGAACAAATTCTCGACTTCGGTGAAGTAAAACGCGGCATGCTTGGCGTTCAAGGCGGAGAAGTGACCTCTGAATTGGCAGAAGCACTCGGTTATGAATCAAGCAAGGGCGCCTTTGTTAGCCAAATCGTCCCTGACAGCGCAGCCGATAAAGCAGGACTGAAAGCGGGCGATATTATTGTCTCTATTAATGGCAAACGCATTGATACCTTCAGCGAGTTAAGAGCTAAGGTCGCAACACTCGGCGCTGGTAAGCAGATTGAACTGGGTGTGGTTCGTGACGGTAAGAGCAAAACCTTTGATGTGACGCTTGGTGAATCCACCAATAATAAAACACAAGCTGAGAAGCTCCATGAAGGACTAGCTGGTGCTGAGTTAACCAACACAACAGAGAGTGACTCTGCAACGGGCGTCAAGGTATCGAATGTTGCTCAAGGTTCACCAGCCGAAGCCTATCAACTCCTGAAAGATGACATCATCATCGGAGTAAACCGCCAGCCCGTTAAGAACCTTGCTGAGTTTAGAGAGATTCTTGAAAAACAACCTGGTGTACTGGCGCTTAATATCCAGCGAGGCGACCGAACTATCTATCTTGTGATTCGATAGTCTTACGTCAGCGCAATTACAGGGAGGCTCAGTAAGTTTGCTTTAAACTTACTCAGTCTCCCTTTTCTTTAGATCAATCAAAATGCTATGCTTCACTTGTAATCAAATCAGTCATCCATTGATGGAGGCTTCACACCTTACTTGTTGAAGAGGGAAACATGCTGTCCTTTCTATTTCGTTCTATTTCCCTTGGACTCGTTTCAGCGGCGCTTATTCTTCTCGCCTTCCCGAGCTTAAGACCAGCGATTGTCGCTGACGTCACTAGCCCTAAAGTCGATAATATTGGCTCTCTTCAGATTTCATTTAACCAAGCAGTTCGCCGCGCGGCGCCTGCAGTGGTTAACATTTATAGCCGTAAATACGCTGAAAGCGATCGAAACAAACTGCTCACACAAGGTTTGGGCTCTGGGGTGATTGTTAGCGAGAAAGGCTACATCATTACCAACTTCCATGTGGTGGCTCAAGCAGACCAAATAGTTGTGGCACTTCAAGATGGCCGAGTAGCAGCTGCGCAACTTGTCGGTTCAGACAAACGCACCGATATCGCGATACTTAGAGTCAGCGGTGATAATCTACCGGTGATCCCACTCAATCCTAATTACAAAGCCAATGTCGGTGATGTTGTACTGGCTATCGGTAACCCATACAACCTAGGTCAAACAACAACCTTTGGTATCATCTCTGCAACCGGCCGTTCTTCGATCAGTGCCGATGGCCATCAAGCCTTTATCCAGACCGATGCGGCAATCAATGAAGGTAACTCAGGTGGCGCACTGGTGAACTCACAAGGTGAGCTAGTCGGTATCAATACCGCCTCTTTCCAGCAAGCTACCGACATGGAAACCTATGGGATCTCATTCGCTATCCCCTATCCGCTTGCTAATAAAATCATGGAAAAGATCATCGCCGATGGTCGTGTGATTCGTGGCTATATTGGTATCGATGGACAAGACATCAACTCAGTCACCTCACGCATGTTGGGTACTAAGAATATCGGCGGGATCGTTGTGTTGGGGATAGACCCTAATGGTCCGGCTGCCGATGCGGGTTTTGAAGCTCAAGACATTATTGTCAGTATCAACGATAACCAAGTAAATGGTCGCCAGAGTGTAATGGACATCGTTACCGACCTGCGACCTGGTACAGTTATCGATGTGGGTATATTGCGCCAAGGTGAAAGCAAAACCTTAAAGGTGACCATCGCCGAAGATACTCGCCTGTAGAGCAAACTCTGTAAGCAATGATTCAAGCTGCTAATACACAAGTACAAAAAACCCAGCTCATAGGCTGGGTTTTCTTTTATCTAAAGATTGTTTCAAGTATCTCTACGATTCACTTTGCTCTTCGATATCGATGCGAGTCACTCGCTGTAGTCCTCTAGGCAGTAGACCACCACGACGACCACGTTCACCACGGAAGTTTTCAAGATCCGCAGGTTTCAAACCAAGCTTACGTTTACCGGCGTAGATAGTCAGCGTCGCATTCTCTGGGATAGCCATAAGATGTGAGACAAACTCTTCACGCTCTTTTGCTTTCGCAGAAGGGATGTTGATGATCTTGTTGCCTTTACCTTTGCTCAGCTGAGGGAGATCTTTAATCGGGAACAACAACATACGACCTTGGTTAGTAATCGCCAGAATCTGATTACTGTCCAAGTCAGCAATAGGGCTTGGCATCATCACTTCAGAAGCTTGTGGCAAGTTAACCAAGGCTTTACCGCTCTTGTTCTTGGACAGCAGATCGCTACCCTTACAAACAAAACCATAACCTGCATCAGAACCGACTAACCATAATTGTTCATTCTCTCCCATCACCACTTGGCGAATAGAAGTACCTGGGCTGACGTTCAAGCGGCCTGTAATTGGCTCACCTTGGCTTCGCGCCGACGGTAATGAATGTGACTCAAGGGAGTAGCTTCGACCATCACTGCCGAGGAACACCGCTTGTTGGTTACTCTTACCCTTAGCACTCGCTAAGAATTTATCACCCGATTTGTAGTTCAAACCTTCAGCGTCAACTTCATGCCCCTTGGCATGACGAATCCAACCTTTCTCAGACAACACAACCGTGATTGGTTCGCTTGGTACTAAGTCGCGCTCTGTTAGCGCTTTCGCTTCAGCGCGCTCAATCAGAGGTGAACGACGATCATCGCCGTATTTATCCGCATCTGCTTGGATTTCTTTCTTGATCAGCGTATTCAAGCGACGCTCTGAACCGAGTAGCTTTTCAAGCTTCTCACGTTCAGCTTCAAGCTCTTCTTGTTCCGCTCGGATTTTAAACTCTTCTAACTTAGCTAAGTTACGAAGTTTAATATCAAGAATCGCATTGGCTTGAATTTCAGAAATGTTGAAACGGCTCATTAGGACAGGACATGGTTCGTCTTCTGTACGAATGATCTCAATCACTTCATCGATATTAAGATAAGCAGCAAGCAAACCTTCTAAGATGTGCAAGCGTGCCAGTACTTTATCTAAACGGTACTGCAAACGACGGCGAACCGTTGTGCGACGGAACTCGATCCACTCTTTCAGGATTTGAACTAAGCCTTTAACTTGAGGACGATTATCTAAACCAATCATGTTCAAGTTAACGCGGAAGTTTTTCTCTAGATCCGTCGACGCGAACAGGTGACTCATCAATTGGTCACAGTCGATACGATTCGAACGAGGAACGACAACGATACGCGTTGGGTTCTCGTGATCCGATTCATCTCGCAAGTCGTCAACCATTGGCAGCTTCTTAGCGCGCATCTGGTTAGCGATTTGCTCAAGTAACTTCGCACCTGACACTTGATGAGGTAAAGCCGTGATAACAATATCAGAGCCTTCCTTGTGCCAAACCGCGCGCATCTTGATGCTGCCACGTCCAGTACGGTAGATCTTTTCGATGTCCGATTTCGGGGAGATAATCTCAGCTTCAGTCGGGTAATCTGGACCTTGAATGAAACCCATCACGTCTGAAAGCTCAGACTTAGGCGTATCAATTAGGTGAATGGCTGCATTAGCGACTTCACGCACGTTGTGTGGTGGAATATCGGTCGCCATACCTACCGCGATACCTGTAATACCGTTAAGTAGGATGTGAGGTAGGCGAGCAGGCAACATTTGAGGCTCTTTCATCGTGCCATCAAAGTTTGGTTGCCAGTCAACAGTGCCTTGACCTAGTTCACCTAGAAGAACCTCAGCAAACTTAGATAATTTGGCTTCGGTATAACGCATCGCAGCGAACGATTTCGGATCATCAGGAGCACCCCAGTTACCTTGACCATCGACCAATGGGTAGCGGTAAGAGAAAGGCTGCGCCATCAATACCATCGCTTCGTAACAAGCAGAGTCACCATGTGGGTGATACTTACCTAATACGTCACCAACGGTACGTGCTGATTTTTTGTATTTCGATGCAGCCGATAAGCCTAGCTCAGACATCGCGTAGATAATACGACGCTGTACTGGCTTCAAGCCATCACCGATATACGGCAATGCACGATCCATGATCACGTACATTGAGTAATTTAAGTAGGCATCTTCGGTGAACTTGCGCATTGGCAGCTGTTCAACGCCATCATATGTAATTTCGTTAGACATCCATTATACCTCGGCCATATCACCGTTAGTCTGTAGCCATGTACGGCGATCATCTGCACGTTTCTTACCAAGCAGCATGTCCATCATCTCGTTGGTTGCTTCGCTGTCATCAATCGTTAACTGCACAAGGCGACGAGTGTTTGGATCCATGGTGGTTTCACGCAACTGAAGTGGGTTCATTTCACCCAGACCTTTGAATCGTTGCACGTTGATCTTGGCTTTCTTCTGCGATAGTCGCTCAAGCACACCGTCTTTCTCTGCGTCATCAAGTGCGTAGAACACTTCTTTACCGCAATCGATACGATACAGAGGAGGCATTGCCACATAGATATGACCCGCTTCAACTAATGCATGGAAATGGCGAGTAAACAAAGCACACAGCAGTGTCGCGATATGAAGACCATCCGAGTCCGCATCGGCAAGGATACAGATCTTACCGTAACGCAGGCCGGATAAATCATCGTTGTCCGGGTCGATGCCTAGAGCCACCGAGATGTCGTGCACTTCTTGCGAAGCCAATACTTGGTCTGCTGACACTTCCCATGTATTTAGGATCTTACCGCGAAGTGGCATAACTGCTTGGAACTCACGATCACGTGCTTGTTTAGCAGAACCACCCGCCGAGTCCCCTTCCACGAAGAAGATTTCAGTACGGCTTAAGTCTTGAACTGAACAGTCAGTTAGCTTACCCGGCAGTGCTGGGCCTGAAGCGATTTTCTTACGCACAACCTTTTTGCTTGCGCGCATACGGCGGTGGGCATTCGCAATACAAGCTTCTGCTAGCTGTTCTGCCAGTTGTGGCTTTTCGTTCAACCACAGGCTAAACGCATCTTTTACCACACCAGACACAAACGCAGCAGTTTGACGTGAAGACAAGCGCTCTTTTGTTTGACCAGCAAACTGCGGATCTTG
The DNA here is from genome assembly GCF_041468865.1 of Vibrio sp. 10N.286.52.C3. Lineage (NCBI taxonomy): Bacteria > Pseudomonadati > Pseudomonadota > Gammaproteobacteria > Vibrionales > Vibrionaceae > Vibrio > Vibrio sp. 10N.286.52.C3. The sequence goes on from NZ_JBFRJM010000001.1 coordinate 108,267, forward strand.
CATCTTCACCGACAGTACGTACGAACAGCGATCGAAGATATCGTCGCCCGTTAGCTTAACGCCACGCGGCAGCAAATTACGGAATTCACAGAACTCACGCATTGCATCAAGAAGACCTTGGCGAAGACCGTTTACGTGTGTACCACCTTGTTTAGTCGGTACTAAGTTCACGTAACTTTCGGTGATCATGTCGCCGCCTTCTGGCTGCCAGATGATCGCCCAGTTTGCCATTTCTGTTTCAGCAACGAATTCGCCAACATACGGTTCTTCAGGCAGCAAGGTGTAACCTTTCACGCCTTCGGCAAGGTAGTCTTTTAGACCATCTTCATAGAACCATTTATGCTCTTCACCACCGACTTTGTCGATAAAGGTAATTTCTAAACCTGGGCAAAGCACTGCTTTTGCACGTAGGTTGTTAATCAGACGAAGTGTCGAGAATTTAGGGCTATCGAAGTACTTAGGATCAGGCCAGAAATGTACTGATGTACCACTGTTACGATGACCACAAGTGCCCGTCACAGTAAGCTCTGTTACTGCATGACCGCCTTCAAGTGCGATCTCGTGAACCTGACCTTCTCGGCGTACGGTCACTTCAACACGTTTTGACAGCGCGTTTACAACCGAGATACCTACACCGTGCAGACCACCAGAGAACTTATAGTTGTTATTCGAGAATTTACCGCCAGAGTGGAGCTTAGTTAAAATCAGCTCAACACCTGAGATCCCTTTTTCAGGGTGGATATCGACAGGCATACCACGGCCGTCATCGGTAACTTCTAACGATTGGTCTGCATGAAGTACCACTTTGATCTTCTTAGCGTGTCCCGCTAGTGCTTCATCGACCGAGTTATCAATGACTTCTTGGGCAAGGTGGTTAGGTCTTTCTGTCTCGGTATACATTCCCGGGCGGTGTCGCACAGGGTCGAGACCTTCAAGTACCTCGAGGTCTTTTGCATTATATTGTTCAGTCATAATACGGAGTTTACTCAAAAAGTTTGCGTCAGTTCGCTGGCTCCAGTTTCACTAAAGCAGAATCATTACTATGAACCGTCATAGTAGAGCGAACGAGCGAAGTATTGGGGAATATAGTCTGGAAGCTGAGTAATGATGTCAAGCTAGTTCAAAAACTAAGACATCAAACTATGATATTTCACCATTGATAGATGAAATAACAGGCAAACAAGAGAAAATCACTTGGTTGGTGGAACAGATTAAAGATTTAGAAAGGTGATGATTTGTTGTGGGTAGCGTTCAAAATCAACAAAGCTATGATCCCCGCCCTCTTCTACTGTCTGTGTTGCACCTTGGTACTTCTCTACCGCTTGTCGGTAATCCAGAACTTCGTCTTCCGTTTGCTGAAGTAACCAGAAGTCGCTCGGCTTAGCGATAGCCGAAACCTCTAACGCCTTCAGTTCATCAATATGTTTTGTTTCCAGTACATATCGTTCATCTGTGTATGGGTTTACTTGTTCACCTAAATAGTCAGCAAGAAGCTCATACGGCTTCACTGCTGGGTTTACAACCACCGCTTTAAAACCATAGTGGCTATTCAGCCATGTTGAAAGATAGCCACCCAGCGAGCTACCGACCAACGCTATTTGATATTGCTCTTTGTATTGCTCCACCAGCTGCTGTAAATGAAGTGCCGCTTGTTGAGGGAAACTCGGCAGTTGAGGGGTTACGACTTTAATATCAGCGCGATGCTCCGCACAGTAATCTGCCATCACATTCGCTTTATGAGAACGTGATGAGCTGTTAAATCCGTGAATATAGAGAAGCAGCGATGGCTTATTAGCTTGTTGATTAGAGCCTGGCATCAATAACCGCCTTCATTAGTAACCAGCAGCCTTAAAATCAGGCAAGAACTGCCCATGAGGCAGACGACGAACTTGCGTGCTAACGGTACCGTCTTGATGTAATTCAATCTCTCTCCAGCCCGGAGACAAAGTATCAACCGCGAAGTCATCTGAGTTAGGTTTGAATTGCACACAAGTCGACGGTGTTGCCATGACTTGTACACCATGATGATCTCGGTTCATGTCTTGATGAACGTGACCACACAGTACGGCTTTAACATTGGTGTGCTGTTGAACCACATCCCAAAATTGATCGGCGTCTTTTAGGTTATGTTGATCTAACCATGCGCTGCCAACCAACAATGGATGGTGGTGCAATAGAACCAAGGTATTACGTTCAGGGAACTCCGTCAGCTTCTGTTCTAATAGGTCAAGCTGTTGATCGCTGAGGCGACCATGAGGCACACCAACCACCTGCGAGTCTAGCATCACCATCTGCCAGTTATCGCCTAGCAAGACATGCTCAACACACTGTATTTGTGGTGATGGTAAAACACTGCCCATATTAGGCTTAAAGTCATGGTTCCCTGGCAGCCAATAGCATGGCTTTTCCAAAGGCTGAATCCCTGACTCAAATTTCTGGTACGACTCAGCACTGTGATCTTGAGATATATCACCGGTTGCTAAAATCGCTTGATAGTCAAAGCCCTGACTAACAATGCCATCGACTACAGCACGAAAGCTATCTTGAGTGTTGATGCTTAATAAGCTGCCATTGCTCGGCGCAAATAAATGCGTGTCCGTTAGCTGCACAAGCTTAATAGTGCTCTCATCAAATTTTGAAGTGCGTGATAATTCCAAAATAACAAATCCAGATACGTTACTGTTTAGACTTTAAAAGTGTTGATAAATAGGCTCAATTAAAAGGCAATTGGGGTTCGGCTGATACCCGTTTTTAAACAAAACGTTAACCATTCCCCAAGAAATTTATTCAATTGAAATTTCTCGTCCTTTTGCAGAAGCTTAGTGTTGGGGTAGTCATATTTCGCTTTGACTCGCGAAAAATCCCCGCTAGCGCACACTTCTGCAACTCGAGCGTCGTGATATAGCCTGACAGACATTTTTGGCAAAGGAAACACTGGCATCGCATCACTCTGACATATATCTATTAATGTGGTGTATTTTGTGACCTCATTCACTGTCAATTGATACACCATATTAACGGCTTGGTAACAGCGAACGTCACCAACCTCATGCCCAACCGGTAACAAAGCGTTCAGTTTGGCATAGTTAGTCTCGTAAACTCGCATCAATTCAGCAAGATCAACATGATACGGTTTTTTGACCGCGATATTTGGCATGACGTTAATCTATCCACTCTGACTGTAATTCTTGGTAGTTCAATTGTAGCCACTGTAGCGCAATGATCGTGGCTCCATTTTCAAATACACCATCTTTTACCAACTGATAAGCAGCTTCGCGACTCATCACTTGTACACGAATGTCTTCACCTTCGTAGTCCAATCCGTGTACCCCTTTGGCTGTCGTTGCATCAACACAGCCAACAAAGACGTCGAGCTTTTCAGAGCAACCACCAGATGAAGGATAATACGAAGTAATAGGCAATACAGATCCGACTTCGACTCCGGCTTCTTCCATTGCTTCACGACGAGCGACGTCTTGTGGCGATTCGTCCGTATCAATGATCCCAGCAACAATTTCGTATTGCCATGGGTTCTCATGCTCTAGGGCTCCGACACGGATCTGTTCGACGATCACCACTTCATCACGCACAGGATCATAAGGTAGCAAAGCGGCAGCATGTCCACGCTCAAACATCTCACGCTCTATTGGTTGGCTCCAGCCTCCCTCAAATAGTCTATGTTTAAATGTGTACTTGACCATTTTGAAAAAACCACGAAACAGCGTCTCTTTTGAGACTATTTCCACATCTTGCGGAGTAAACTCATGTCGTTGATTGTCATACTGTTGCATTTGGTACCTCACTAAGTGATCTTTATAGTTTACTCATTGTCCGAGTTAACTACCAAGGATAAGGCTCAACTTTTTATATAAAATTTATAATTAAAGTTAAGCTTTAAAAAATAAATATTGCACAAGTGGACAGTTAACTGTAAAAAAGTGCAAAGTTTCGAGTAAATTACCACCAAACTGGGTTAAACTCTTCTAAAGAAAATTCCATAAAAGGCAGGAATAGGAAAATGAAAAAACTGCTTCCACTATTTATCAGTGCAGCAATTGGCAGCCTGAGTTCGTCAGCTTTTGCTGATACGCTAGCTGAAGTTTACGACCAAGCAAAACAGAACGACCCACAACTTCTTCGTTCAGCAGCGCAGCGCGATGCCGCTTTTGAAGCAGTAACGTCAAGTCGTAGCTCTTTGTTACCGCAAATCAACCTAACAGCAAACTACGACATTAATCGTGGTGACTATAAAGACGCAAGTAATGACAACAACCAATGGGGTGTTGGAATTGGTTTCAGTCAAGAGCTTTACCAGCGTTCTTCTTGGATCACTCTAGATACGGCAGAGAAAACTGCTCGTCAATCTGATTCAGCTTACGCGGCAGAACAACAAGCTTTGATCCTTCGTGTTGCAACAGCATACTTCGAAGTACTTAGAGCTCAAGATAACCTAGAGTTTGTTCGTGCAGAAAAAGCAGCGGTTGCTCGTCAACTAGAACAAACTAAGCAACGTTTTGAAGTTGGTCTTTCAGCAATCACCGATGTACACGATGCACAAGCTCAGTACGATGGCGTTTTGGCTGATGAAGTTCTTGCAGAGAACGACCTAACGAATAGCTACGAAGGTCTACGTGAGATTACAGGTCAGGAACACTCTAACCTAAGCATCCTAGATACTGATCGTTTCTCAGCAAGCAAATCTTCTGAGTCTGCTGTTGCACTTGTTGAACAAGCAGAACAAAAGAACCTTAGCTTATTGGCTGCACGTATCTCTCAAGACGTAGCAAAAGATAACATCTCTCTAGCAAGCTCTGGCCACCTACCAAGCTTAACGTTAGATGGTAGCTACGGTCTTGCAGAACAGACCGACAGTTCTAACAGCACAAATGATTACGACTCTGACAACCTAAACATCGGTTTGAACTTAGTTGTACCTCTATACACAGGTGGTAACACAACTTCATTGACTAAACAGGCTGAATACAACTACGTTGCAGCAAGTGAAGATCTAGAAGCAACTTACCGTAGCGTTGTAAAAGACGTACGTGCATTCAACAACAACATCAGCGCTTCGATCGGTGCTCTACGCGCTTACGAACAGTCTGTAGTTTCTGCTCAGTCTGCTCTAGAAGCAACAGAAGCTGGTTTTGATGTAGGTACTCGTACTATCGTTGACGTACTAGATTCGACTCGTCGTCTATATGATGCGAACAAAAACCTTTCAGATGCTCGTTACAACTACATCCTAAGTGTACTTCAGCTTCGTCAAGCAGTTGGTACGCTAAGCGAACAAGACATTGTTGATGTAAACGCAGGTCTAAAAGTAGCAAGTAAGTAACTCTTAATTACTCAAGTTACCGTTACAAAAATGCCGCTCATTGAGCGGCATTTTTATTATCGATTAAAGCGAGATTTACTGCCTAACTAAAAGCTTAACGCCAAAAACTAAAAACTAAAAACTAGCCTCGACCACCTTTAATCGCTTTAATGATTTCAGTGGTAGAGCAACCATCTTCAAAGTTAAGTACTTTCACTTCACCACCAGCAGCAATCACTTCCGCACCACCAGCAATCTCTTCAGGCTTGTAATCACCACCTTTCACAAGAATGCTTGGCAGTACCTCAGAGATTAAACGTTGAGGGGTATCTTCAGAGAATGGCACAACCCAATCAACTGCACCTAAGCCAGCCAATACCGCCATACGACGATCAGTTGGGTTCACAGGGCGACCAGGGCCTTTCAAGCGTTTCACTGATTCATCGGTATTTACCGCAACGATCAAACGATCGCCCAGCTCAGCCGCGTGATTCATGTAAGAAACATGACCAGCATGTAGAATATCAAAGCAGCCATTGGTCATAACTACCTTCTCGCCTTTCGCACGAGCACGCTTCACCGCTTCAACCAGTGCCGCTTCTGAGATCACACCGTAGTCTGTGTCTTGACTGCCGTGAATCGCTTCAGCTAGCTCTATCGTGGATAACGTTGACGTACCTAGCTTACCAACAACGACACCAGCTGCAGCGTTCGCTAGTGCACACGCCTCATCCAATGGCTTACCAGCTGCAACAGACGCAGCCAGTACTGAGATAACCGTATCACCAGCACCAGTTACGTCGTACACTTCTTTCGCTTGGGTTGGCAAGTGGAATGGTGCCTGACCTTTACGTAATAAAGTCATACCATTTTCACTGCGAGTCACCAATAGAGCTTCAAAGTCATACTTCTCGATCAAGGCAATACCCTTCTCGATAAGATCTTCTTCTGATTTCACTTTACCTGCAACCAGCTCAAACTCTGCCATGTTTGGTGTAAGTAATGTCGCACCACGGTAGCGCTCTAAATCCGCGCCTTTGGGATCGATGAATACAGGAACATTGGCTGCGCGTGCTTTTTGAATGAAGCTCTGTACATGCTCTAATGCACCTTTCGCGTAATCTGACAAGATAACCGAACGTACATTTGGTAGGGCTTGCTCCATGCGAGACAGAATAAGCTCTGGGTTGGTGTTTTCGAATTTGTCTTCAAAATCCAAGCGAATCAACTGCTGACCACGGCTCATCACTCGTAGTTTGGTGATGGTTGGATAGTCTTCTAACTCAACGAAATCACACTTAACCTTCAGAGCACCTAAAGTGCTTTTCAACACCTCAGCAGGCTCATCTTTACCAGTCAAACCAACAACATGAGCATGCCCACCAAGAGAGGCAATGTTCATTGCTACGTTGGCAGCACCACCAGGACGCTCTTCGTTATTTTCTACTTTCACAACGGGGACTGGTGCTTCTGGTGAAATACGGCCAGTTGGGCCATACCAGTAACGGTCAAGCATTACGTCACCGACAATAAGAACACCTGATTGGCTGTAGTCAGGTAGAATTGGTTTCATTGTTGAGCTCCAAAAATCGAATCTGGCTAGAGTCTAGCACACTGATTACAGTGGCTAAACTACAGATAAATGAGTAAAAGCCTATCAAGATAAACATAGCACTCGCTACGCTATGACTGAATTATGCTTCCATCCACTGCTTCCATGCCTGAACAACATGTTCTCTTTCCATTTCGAACTTTTCAATCGCCACATCCGCATCAAGGTTAAGTAGATTACGGTGGTGGATTTCATCCCTTAATGTGGTGTACGCATTGGTCAATGCCATACCTTGTTGCTCGTCCATTATCCCTTGCGACAACAAGCTTTCAAAGATTCTCACATTGTCACACCAACGAGTAAGCTTAGGTTTCTCATTACTGTATCTAAGCACTAAATATTGCGCTAAGAATTCAATATCGGTAATACCACCCGCATCTTGTTTAAGCATGAATCGATCGGCTTTTTTACCGCCTAAATGGCCACGCATTTTTCCACGCATATCCACAACTGACTTTTTGAGTGTTGCCTCATCTCGTGGCAAGCACAAAACCTCATGCCTAGTTTTGTTAAACGCAGATACCAATAAGTCATCACCGTAAATCATACGAGCACGAGTGAGGGCCTGGTGCTCCCATGTCCACGCGTCATTGTGCTGATACTCGTCAAAGGCATCGGTTGGACTCACCAATAGACCAGATGCACCAGAAGGGCGTAGGCGAGTATCGACTTCGTACAAAATGCCAGAAGCAGTTCTGGTCGAGAAAATATGAATAATACGCTGCGCTAATCTTAAGTAGAATTGGCGTCCATCGATCTCTTTCTTTCCATCAGTATAGATGTGTACCGGGCAGTCGTGCATGAACACGATATCAAGATCGGAGTTATAACCAAGCTCCCAACCACCGACTTTGCCATAACCAACGACAGCAAAACCGCGACCTTCGCGATCTTTAACATGGGTCGGTTCACCAAACTTGGCGGATACTTGTAACCAAGCTTGATTGACCCCCGCCTCCACAATGGCTTCTGCTAAGTAGGTCAGGTGATCACTGACCTTCATGACAGGTAGAGCACCCGCAATATCCGCGGCTGCAATTCTCAATATACAGGTCTGCTTAAACTGACGCAGACCTTCCATCTGTTGCTCCATATCATCTTCAGGGATACGGGCTAGATAATCACGCAACTCGGTCTTGTAAGACTCTAAAGGCACGGGATTGTAGAGTTGCTGAGGGTCGATAAGTTCATCTAACAGAATTGGATAACGACCCAACTGCTCCGAAATCATCGGGCTTGCCGTACACAGGCGAACTAGCTGAGTCAACGCGGCAGGGTGTTCATCTAGTAGTTCAAGGTAAGTGGTACGCGTAACGATTTTATGCAGCAGATGCAGTACTCGCGACAAACCAAACTCGGCATCCTTAGCGGTGTACAGCGCTTGAAACACTTTCGGCATCAGTCGATTGAGGACTTCCCGCCCACGAGGGCCAAGAGTCTTTTTAGCCAAATCGGCTTTAAACTGAATGATCGTTTTCGCCGCATCAGGCGGGCTCGCGACCGCAATGTCGTGTTCCAACACGTGCTCAATTACATCGGGTTTATGGGCCATATCCCACAACTCGCTAAAGTGGCTCGCGATCGGATTAGCGTCATCTTCATCAACGCCAATTAGGTCTTCGAACACGGTATGTACATTCGCCATATGGGCGCGAGTTGCCACAATCAAGCTATCCCAATCGGAAAATTGCATGGCAACCGCAAGCTGCAGTTGTTCGAATTCACCGTCAGGTAAGGTTTGAGTTTGCTTATCAGCCATGGCTTGTAACAGGTTCTCAAGGCGACGCAAAAACAGATAAGCTTCACGTAGGTGCCCCACCTCTTCAGACTCTAGCAGATGAAGGGATTCAATCGCACTTAAGGTTTCGAGTAACCCTCGACCGCGTAAGCTAGGCTCGCGTCCACCACGAATCAATTGGAAGACTTGTGCGATAAACTCAACTTCACGAATACCACCAGAGCCAAGCTTGATGTTGTTCGAGAGACCACGACGACGCACTTCGCTGCTGATCATAGACTTCATTCGGCGCAGAGATTGAATCGCACTAAAATCAATATAACGGCGGAACACAAACGGGCGTAGCATTTGGCGAAGCTCTTGATACTCAGGGTACATCTCACTGCCCATCACACGCGCTTTGACCATAGCGTAGCGTTCCCAATCGCGACCTTGTTCTTGATAGTAATCTTCTAGCGCAGCGTAACTCATGACCAGTGGACCACTCTCACCGAATGGACGCAGGCGCATGTCTACTCGATAACAGAATCCATCGAAGGTTTGCTGATCAAGCGCCTTAATAATACGTTGCCCGAGACGTGTAAAGAACTGCGCATTGGCAATGCTGCGTCTTGCACCTTGGGTTTCACCATTCTCTGGGTAGGTGAAGATCAGATCGATATCGGAAGAGAAGTTAAGCTCACCGCCCCCTAGCTTGCCCATACCAATGATCAACATCGGCTGTGCTTCGCCTTGTTCATTACAAGGTGTGCCCCACTCTTTACAACAAATATCGTACTGCCATTGGTAGGTTTCGAAGATCATCGCCTCAGCCAACATCGATAGATGATTTAGGCTCTGCTCTAGCTCCCACGAACCCATAAAATCACGCCAAGCAATGTAGGTCATTTCTCGATTTCGGAATTGACGCAGCACGCGCTGACCGCTCATTTCATCGGTGCAACTAGAAAGTAATTCAGCCAAGCGTTCTCGGTATCCTTCAGCGCGTTCTTCGCATGCCAACATATTAGGTAAGTCACCACATAAAACCGTATCACGCTGCAGGCAATCACCAATAAAACAGCTTAAACCGAGTACACGTTTAAGATCTTCAGTCAGTGGCTCAGACCAAGTATTGATGGCTTCACTTTGATGCTCTAATAATTGCTCAAAAGCAGACTGGGAGTGAGTGATGAGTTGAGAAGGCAATGGCATGTTTCTTCCTTGTATAAGCTGCGCGCCGAACAATCGGTTTATCGATTCAGTTCTTCAATAACGAGTTTTCATAACTAAAGATAAGTTATACCAAAGTTACGCCAATAAAAAACGCCCACATTAGCAATGTGGGCGTTTTATCGATTAACTTATCTGGTTGAGCTTACAACCGAGAAACAGTCTCTGGGAATTAGCCTTTGACGGATGAAGATTGGGTGCTGAGGACTAAACCTTAAATTGCTTAATCTTACCGTCGAGTTCTTGCGCGTTACTTTCCATAAGCTGAGAGGTCTCGAGCAGTTCACCAACCACCACAACTGAAGCTTCAACAAGCTCGCGTACATTGGTCAGGTTGACGCTCATCTCTTCAGCAACACTGCTCTGTTGGCCTGCAGCGGTCGCGATCTGGAAGTTCATATCATTGATTTGATTGACTTGGCTTACAATGCCGTCAAGCTCACTTCCCGCGTTAGTCACCAGATCTACACCTTCAGCCGCTTCAACAACACTCTTCTCCATCAGTTCTACCGCAGAGTTAGCGCTGCTTTGTAGATGACTGATCATGTCTTGAATCTCTACCGTCGCTTGCTGAGTGCGCTGTGCAAGGTTACGAACCTCATCAGCAACAACCGCAAAACCACGACCCGCTTCACCGGCACGTGCCGCTTCAATTGCAGCGTTCAATGCTAGTAGGTTTGTCTGTTCTGAAATGCCTTGGATAGTACCAACCACACTGCCAATTGAGTCAACGCGTTCTTCTACTTGGTTTACCGCTGCTGCAGATGCTGCGATATCTGAAGATAGCTCACTCATCTTAGACACTGATCCTTGAACGAACTTCTGACCAGTAAGAGCTTGGCCTGATGCCTGTTCAGTCAATGACGAAGCGCTTTGTGCATGCTCAGCGACAGTTTGCACCGTCGACGTCATCTCACTCATTGCTGTTGCCAGTTGATCGATCTCGTTGAACTCTTCTTGAGCTGACTCTTTGGTTTCAGACATGCTGATGGTCATCACTTCCGTCAGAGCAAACAGCTCATCAGAAGAGGCCACCTGAGTTTTGATCATGTCGTTCAGTTGGACGCGAGTTTTTTCAAGTTCGCGTGCCACATCGCCGTATTCATCTTTACAGTCCATTTGAATCGGCACTGATAAGTTCTTATCTGCCATGGTTTTAATGGCGTCATTAAGGTATTGAGTCTGGCGCAGCATAACGCGCGCCGCTGCTAACAGAAGAACCACAAACACAATGATCATCAAGGCTGTTTGCCAAGCCACTTGAACTAGGTAAGTCTCGTAATGCTGTTGTGCGACTTGCGCATTGTTCGTTACAGCAAGCAATGAATCGTAAAACGTACTTGCGTCCCATAGCTGCTTCGAAATGATCAAGATAGTGCTGAATATCATCAACATGACCATTTTTGGAACGAGACGAACGTCAGAGATTACCCTTTCCCACGGCTTGAATGACAGTTTAGTCATTGTCAGTTCTCCATTAATTCTTATATATTGATGGCTTCTATATCCGCGAGGTGGCTATGTCAGTCAAAGTTCGCGATTTATTTTGAGCCTCGTATGAATGTTGAATAATACCAAAGACGCCACCAAGCCGATGAGCTTATTGTCACTGATTCTCTCTTTCTTAGCGTTATTTGTGATCTCAGGCTTATTGTTCGTACCGATCGATAAAGAATCGAAACAAGTCCTTATCGGCCTCGATTTTATAATCTGTAGTGTTTTTCTTTTTCAGCTCACAATTGATCTATTTAGATCACAAAACAAAAAAGAATTTCTAAAAGTACACTGGATCGATTTCTTAGCAAGTATCCCAATGATCGAGCCTCTTCGTTTCGCCCGTATTTTTCAAATTCTGCGAGTCATCTTAGTTCTGCGTTCAAGTAAACGTATTTTCAGAGAGTTATTTCGTAATAGGAAAGAGACCACTTTCGCTTCCATCATTCTGCTTTTGGTGATCTTACTGACTATCGGTGCTGGCACGATCCTGCTATTGGAACACAAAGATCCGAACGCCAACATCACTACAGGTCATGATGCTTTATGGTGGGCGTTTGTGACCATCAGTACTGTGGGTTATGGCGACCATTACCCAGTGACAACTTCCGGTCAGTTAGTGGCTTCAATGGTGATCATCTGTGGTGTCGGTGTGTTTGGTATGATTTCAGGCTTGATTACTTCTCTGATCACCTCCCCAACTCACCATGAGAATCAACGAGCAGAAAACAAAGAGAAGCATCTTGAAAAGATCATAGAGCAACAACAAAAAATACTAGAGCGACTAGAAAAGCTCGAGCAACAAACAAAAAAATAGGGCCGAAGCCCTATTTTCAAATTCATACTTATACTGATATCGGTATTGAGTTTAGTCTTGCCAGTATGGCTCAACCTCAACGCTGATTTGTCGTGTCTGCTCCATCGCATGCAGAATAGACACTTCTTGGCGAGCCAACCAACGCTCTAGCTGAACTTTCTCATCGCCTTCCAACTTCTCAGTCAAAGGCTCCAATGTTTTGAGTGCCAGCAAGTCATCAATGCCTTGCACCATATCGGCCCATGGCAAGCGGAAGCTGTTTCGTTCATCGTCATTATACAAACTCGCGAAACCAACGCCAGAATACAAATTACGCATCAAACGGTATTGCTGATCAATATACGCTTGGCTGGTCATCACTCGCTCTGGCGGGAAAGCTTCCATCAAATCGGCCCATGTACGATCGAGTTGCTGCACGGAAAACCATTCGATACCACGAGCCATTTGCTCACGTGCTTTTTCATCTAAGAAAGGTTGCCAGCCACGAGACAAGATCCAACGGCTCAGATCTAACAATAAACCGGTGTAACGAGCAGAGCTCAGCAAGGTAAGCAGATCTTCACGATCTGGCAGTTGCTCTTGCATCTCTTTAAGCTCAGCGACTAAGAACTTACGCGCATCGAGTTTACGTAGTACATGGCCTTTATCTTCCAGCAAGTCTTCGAAGTGATCATAGCTTTTCAGCCAGTCGAGCTCTTGCTCAAGCCACTTCAACTCTTGACGTAAAATCGCACTTGCTCGTCTAGGGACAATGCCGCCATAGATAGTGAAAGTTTGGCGAATAAAACTCAGCGAGTGACTGATCTCATGCAAAGCTTCAATCGATTGACGCTCTGTGAAAATCTGCTCGTGATAATGCCAATGAGCGAGAGCATGCTCTAAAGATTGAATAAAACACGATTCAACGGTATCACTTTTGTCAGTATCAACTAAGGTCAAAGGAGTAACTTCATCTCCTTGATAACCTTGAGCAAGACGGTAACCCTTAGCTGCTTTACTTAGGTTACCCAAACGCATGCCACCTTGTTCGCAGAATTGGCGAGACAATGTAAATAGCGCATCCGTTTGACCGGATTTAAGTTCCAATTCGACTTCGCAAATCGGTTCTTGCAGGTCGCCTGATTCAACAAAGCCTTGATCGAATGCGACCTCGACTTGGCTACCATCAGGCATGCCAATCAGCCACTGCTCTCGTGTAAAGTTAGTAGAGAAGAGTGGAGTAAGCTCGGCTTCCAGTGTTTCGATATTTTTACCTTCAGGCCAGATATCTTCTGGATGCAAGGCAAGCTTGGGTTGATTGCTGTCGTGTTCTGCATTGTATTCAGGCCTTTGATGCAGGCCAGCAACCACACGACCAGCAGTCTTTACGGTTTGTACAAATACGTCATCAAAGCGTCGAATGCGTAAGCCTGTATCGTGCTTACGTAGCCAGTTGTCAGCGGTGTCAAAGTAGATGTTACCTAGCTCACGACAACTGTGCTGAAGTACTTTAGTTTCAGCAATTTTATTGCGTAAAGTCTCTGAAAATTCAGGAGAAACAAAAAACTTCAGTTCTATCTCGGTTTCCATAGTTATACCTTTCTGTGAAGATAGGGACAGGATATTGCCAATTTGAAAAGTCGGCAAGTCAGAAATATCGCCCTTATGATGATCTAAAACAGTTTTAATGAGAGATTGATTAGGTTAACATGCGCGACTTTGTAGCCATCGCTTAACATTTCACCATGAATATGGTGTATGTTGTTTTAAGGTTATTATTTATTAGGTTGGATGACCATGCCAGTAAATACAATTATGGGGTTATTTGCAAAGTCCCCAATTAAACCTTTGCAGCGTCACGTAGTATGCGTGAACGAATGTTGTTCTCACCTAGTTAATTTCTTTGAAGTTTCTTCAAAAGGTGACTGGGAAAAAGCATCAGAAATTCGAGCTCAAATTTCTCACCTTGAGAAAGAAGCTGACGTACTAAAACGTGAAATTCGCCTTAAACTTCCTCGTGGTTTGTTTATGCCAGTTGATCGCACCGATATGTTGGAGCTATTAACTCAACAAGACAAACTCGCAAACCTAGCGAAAGACATTGCTGGCCGTGTATATGGTCGTCAACTTGTCATTCCTGCTCCTATGCAAGAAAACTTCATCGCTTACGTTAAACGTTGTCTAGATGCAGCGAACCAAGCACAAAACGTAATCAATGAATTAGACGAATTACTTGAGACTGGCTTTAAAGGCCGTGAAGTAACACTCGTTGCCGAAATGATTCATCAATTAGATGTAATTGAAGATGACACGGATGCGATGCAGATCGAACTACGCCAACAACTAATGGCAATTGAAGGCGATCTGAATCCAGTTGATATCATGTTCTTATACAAAATTCTTGAATGGGTTGGTGGTATTGCAGATCAAGCACAGCGTGTAGGCGCTCGTCTTGAAGTAATGCTTTCTCGATCTTAAATCATACGTTAACCATATAACGAAGAGCATTTTTTGAACAAACCACTTATGCGCTGAGTATTCCTCTCGCTGAGCGGTTTTTTGCGTCTAAATTTGTTCCGCTTGTTATCAAACAACTAGGTATTACGATGGATATCCTTGCTAACTACGGCACTGTCCTGATTATTGTTGCAGCAGCTTTCGGTTTCTTGATGGCTATTGGTATTGGTGCAAATGACGTTGCGAACGCAATGGGCACCTCTGTAGGCTCTAAAGCTTTAACCGTTAAACAAGCGATCATTATCGCAATGATCTTTGAATTCGCAGGTGCTTACCTTGCGGGCGGCGAAGTAACAGACACGATCCGTAAAGGTGTTATCGAAACGTCTCTATTCGCTCATCAACCAGATGTACTTGTGTACGGCATGATGTCAGCACTTCTTGCTGCGGGTACATGGCTACTTCTCGCTTCTTACATGGGCTGGCCGGTTTCTACGACTCACTCAATCATCGGTGCAATCATCGGCTTCGCTTGTGTGTCTGTAGGTACTGAAGCGGTAGACTGGAACAGCGTTCAAGGCATTGTGGGCAGTTGGATTATCACACCGGTTATTTCCGGTTTCTTCGCTTACGTCATATTTGTAAGTGCTCAACGACTGATTTTTGATACAGAGAACCCGCTATTTAACGCGAAACGCTTTGTACCGGTATACATGTTCATTACAACAATGGTAATTGCACTTGTAACCATCAAGAAAGGCCTTAAGCACGTTGGTCTTCACCTAAGCAACACTGAAGCATGGGTTTGGGCTGCTGGCGTTTCTGCGCTTGTAATGATCGGCGGTTACCTATACATCCAGAAGAAATTCGCTAACCGCGAAGAAGACCACGGCTTTGCAGGTGTTGAAGGCATCTTCTCTGTACTCATGGTTATCACAGCTTGTGCGATGGCATTTGCACACGGTTCAAACGACGTTGCGAACGCGATTGGTCCACTGTCTGCTGTTGTATCAACCGTTGAGCACATGGGTGAAATCACAGGTAAGAGTACTATCGCATGGTGGATTCTTCCTCTAGGTGGATTCGGTATCGTTGTTGGTCTTGCAACAATGGGTCATAAAGTAATGGCAACCGTTGGTACTGGTATTACAGAACTAACACCAAGCCGTGGCTTTGCTGCACAACTTGCAACTGCATGTACGGTTGTACTAGCTTCAGGTACTGGCCTTCCAATCTCTACTACACAAACACTCGTTGGTGCTGTTTTAGGTGTTGGTTTTGCTCGTGGTATCGCAGCACTAAACTTAGGCGTTGTACGTAATATCGTGGCTTCTTGGATTGTGACACTACCTGCAGGTGCTCTACTTGCTGTTGTGTTCTTCTACGGAATTCAAGCTGCGTTTACTATGTAATCGCGACTGCGTTAGTGAATACTAGCGTCAGAACAGTGTGAGCTTCAGTAACGATATGTAAATGCCATGTCATTATTGACTCAAACGCACAGAAAGGGAGGCTTTGCCTCCCTTCTTTGTTGCACCGCATAAAGAAACTAAATATTATTTGCTGATTGAGGCTGACTCATACGCCTACCCAATTTGAATCGTTAAGGGATTTACTGTGAAAAAACTGATTAGCTTAGTTTTGTTCGCAATGCTTGCGGCTCCAGCTGCCTTTGCACAAGACCGTTATATTGCTGACAAACTATTTACTTATATGCATTCTGGCCCAAACAACACATTCCGTATCATCGGTAGTGTTGATGCTGGTGAAAAGATTACATTCCTACAAACTAACAAGAGTACGGGTTACACCCAAATTCAAGACAACCGTGGCCGTAAAGGTTGGGTTGAAAGCAAGTTTGTAAGCACTCAAGAAAGCATGGCACTGCGTATGCCTAAGCTAGAGAAAGAGCTGACGGAAGTTAAAGGCAAGCTAGCGAATGCTCGTCAGAGTGCTGACAGCGAAAAAGCTGGCCTAGCAAGCTCTCTAGATTCTCGTAACAAGCAGATTGCTGAACTAGAACAGAACTACAGTGAAATTAGCCAACAGCTAACGAGTTCTCAAACAGAGAACCGTGAACTGCGCGCTAAGCTAGACACTCAAAAAGACGACCTACTATTGAAGTACTTCATGTACGGTGGTGGTGTTGCGGGTATTGGTCTACTTCTAGGCCTTGTTCTGCCACACATCATGCCTCGTCGCAGAAAATCACCAAACGGTTGGGCGTAGACTTAACGCTTGTATCAGGTACAGTAAATTCAGTATCGAATATCAAAAAGGAGCACCGAGGTGCTCCTTTTTATTTGTCTGTTATCTAAATACGTATAGAAATCGCTAACCTTTCCACTCGTACAGAGCCGGGATTTCTATCTTCTGTTGATTGAACTCTATGATCACTGATTGTGGCTTAATCTCTAGTAATTGAATGTCTTGTCCAATCCAATCTCCTTGCGCCACTTCTTGGCCGTTCACTTTTACCCAACGTTTGGTCTCGCTGCTCGAGTACATATGAGTTTGTAGGTCTAACTTAGGAAGGACTCCTGATAAGCTATTGGTGTGCGTTTCCAACTCAATAACCTGAGAGCCTCTTTGCCCTGCGGGTCTAGAGTCCATCGGCTCAGGAGTGCTTTGTTGCTCCCCCATAATGGATTCAAGCTTCAATGCCAAATCAGGTGGCAACTCACTGAGGTCTAGCCCTTGCAGCAGATCACTGTCCGATTGTAAGTCACTAGTTGATTGCTGATCAGTGCTTGATTGCAGAGCAGTCGTTTCATCACTCGCGCCTGGCTGAACGGATGACGATTCAGAACTGGCTGTCATTTGAGTGTTGTTATCAGCATTAGCGAAGATCACTGCTGAGCCACCAGCGGTGTTTGCACGATTAGCGCCAGAATCAATCTGTGCATACATCTCTTGGCGTGGCAATGCTTTCAACGGTTGGCTCGCCGGTGCAGGGCGAACGGTGAACAAGGCATCTTCTTCCTCAGACACGGCATCCATGCTTGCTATGTCAGCATCCGCAATTTCAGGCTCAATGTCTGATTCAGTTTTAAATTCTGGCAGAGCGACATTGGCCGCTTGG
This sequence comes from Vibrio sp. 10N.286.52.C3, assembly GCF_041468865.1. Lineage (NCBI taxonomy): Bacteria > Pseudomonadati > Pseudomonadota > Gammaproteobacteria > Vibrionales > Vibrionaceae > Vibrio > Vibrio sp. 10N.286.52.C3. The sequence continues at coordinate 125,975 of NZ_JBFRJM010000001.1, forward strand.
TTCACGGCTTCTTGTTGTTGGATATACGATTGATAAGCCAAGACGCCACCCACCAACAAAGAAGGAACCAAGATTAAGAGTAGCCCCATCGCTAACGATGAACCTCGCTTGTTGCTCATCCCTTTTGCAGAATTAGGAACATGATGATTCTGGTAGCCTTTGAAGCTTGGTTTGCTAAGAGAGTGCTGATTAATAGAAGATGGCTTGTGAGACGGCTGTTTAAGTTCGTGCATAATACGTGACATTAGCTTTCGCCCCCTTCTAGTGACATCAGCTTAGGCGAATCGAGTTGAGCTAATCTCTGCAATCTTGCTAAGGTGCGCTTACCTGCAATGCCATCAACAGACATACCTTGCCACGTTTGAAATGCTTCGATTTTCATTTTTAACTCATAATCAAATACATCACTACCGGAAACAACCTCTCCTAATACTTCAGAAAGCAGTAGATCAAGCAAAGCAACCGCTTCACCTTGATAGCCCTCTTTAAGGGTCTCTCGCAGCGGCTGCTTCCAAATAGCGACGTAATCGCCTTGCCAGATTTGCTCTAAGGATTGCTTCGGCATCACCAACAGCTTTTCATTAACCAGCAACTCGACAGAATCCTTAGACACGCCATACAGCACAGCAAACACTGGTTTTTGGTCTATGTCGAGATTAAGTACCACAGGAACACCAAGTTCTAACAAGGTATCCAAACTGGCCTGCTGCTGCTCACACACAAAAACACTTTGTGGCTCACTTAAGCACAATCCATCACGCAGTGAAGATTGATATCCCCACAGCGTATACAAGTCTTTGATAGCGAGAGAACGATTGGTCCCCTGTATCAAATGTTGTTGAATGTGTTGTGGCAATTCAAACTTGGCAGGTTTTGGCTCAGCAACCAACTTAGGAACATCTGATACCAAAGAACGCTGAGTACGTGCTAACACTTCCGTCTTTGCTTCATTTGATGCATCCGTAGGCAACCAAGCATTGATATAGCTTGGAGCGAAGTTAAAGGTCGCTATTGCAAGACCAACGCTTAACGTCGCAATCCCTGCGTATTGGAATAACTTAGGCGCGACACGAGAAGTTAGAGCTTTCTCGACGTGATACACATCGGCCTGAAAGGACATAACCTGCTGACACGCTCGGTTAACCGTTTCATTGCTCGGTAGCTGCTCACCGTCATGAAAAGCCAACTGCAGTGCTTTATCACACACCAAGTTAATGAGCCTTGGAATACCATGCGTATATTGAGCAATCAGCTTGATAGAACGGTTCGAAAACAACATCTGCTCGCCACCCGCCGTCTCCAAACGAAACGCGATGTACTTGCCCGTTTCTTCGGTATTAAGAGGCAGTAAGTGATAACGACCAGTAATGCGCTGTGCTAGCTGACGTAGCTGCGTGGTTTGTAAGTGCTGTTGTAATTCCGGCTGGCCGACCAACAGTACTTTTAACAGCTTACGATTGTCGGTTTCCAAGTTTGTTAGAAGGCGTAACTGCTCCAACACATCGGCAGCGAGGTGTTGGGCTTCATCGATCACCAATAGGGTTTGAATGCCTTCGGCATGGCTATCAAGTAGAAAATAATGAATAGCCTGACTGAGCTGTTTCAACGATGCTTGTTCTGGGTACTCGACCTCAAACTCATCGCAGATAGCTTCTAGTAAATCCGTATTTGAAAACGTAGGGTTAAGTATAAGGCCAGCCTGAGTATGACTATCCAATGAAGACAACATCGCCTTAGCGACCGTTGTTTTCCCTGTACCAACCTCACCAGTAAGCATCGCAAAGCCCCCACCCTCGCCTAAACCGGCTTGTAGGTTCTGCATCGCTTCTTGATGGCGCTGACTCAAAAACAAGTAGCGAGAATTTGGTACAATCGAAAATGGCATCTCAACGAAGCCAAAATATTCCTTATACATGTGCTGCCCTATAATTACGATTAATGGAAAGTACCATTGCTTGCAGTAAAGTCCAGCAGTGATAAAACATTTCGAGGTGATAAGTTGCAAATTTACGATAGCCTACCAAAAGACAACGGGCTACAACGCTATCTAGTCGGTGGAGCAGTGCGCGATAAGCTGCTCAATATTGATAGTTATGATAGAGATTGGGTCGTGGTAGGGAGTACCCCTCAAGAGATGGAAAACCTTGGCTTTACTGCTGTGGGAAAAGATTTCCCGGTATTCTTGCACCCAAAAACCAAAGAAGAGCACGCACTGGCTCGCACTGAGAGAAAATCAGGCTCTGGTTACACAGGCTTCGAATGTTACTTCGCGCCAGACGTGAGTTTGGAAGAAGACCTGATGCGTCGAGATCTGACCATCAACGCTATAGCTCAAGATGATAAAGGCCAACTTCACGATCCTTATCATGGCCAGAAAGATCTCTCGGATCGTATCTTAAGACACGTTTCAGACGCTTTTGTTGAAGACCCTCTTCGTGTACTGCGTGTGGCTCGCTTCGCCGCCAAGCTTCACCATCTTAACTTCACGGTTGCACCTGAAACCATGGATATGATGAGTGAGATCGTCCAATCTGGTGAACTGGCACACCTTACTGCAGAGCGAGTTTGGCAAGAGTGGCATAAGTCTCTTAGTACACCGCACCCTGAAGTGTTCCTCTCTGTATTGAAAGAGTGTGGTGCATTGGCAGTCGTATTACCTGAGATTGACGCTCTATTTGGCGTCCCTCAACCTGAAAAATGGCACCCTGAAATCGACACGGGTATTCACACTCTGATGGTTGCTCAGCAAGCCGCACTATTAAGCCCATCGCTACCGGTACGCTTTGCAGCTCAAGTGCATGACTTAGGTAAAGGCGTCACACCACAAGCTGAATGGCCAAGCCATAAAATGCACTGCCACACAGGTGTTAAGATAATCAAGAAACTGTGTGAGCGAGTGAGAGTGCCCAATGAGTTCAGAGACCTTGCGTTGTTAGTGTGCGAGCAACATTCTAATATCCACCGCGCAGGCGAGCTCAAACCAACCACCTTTCTCAAGGTTCTCAACAAGTTCGATGTTTGGCGTAAGCCAGATAGGTTCGACGATATACTACTTTGCTGCCAGGCCGACCACGCAGGCCGAAAAGGATTAGAAGATCAGCCTTATCCTCAAAAAGCGCGCTTTGAAGTCGCCTACCAAGCGGCGCTTCAAGTCGAAGTAAAAGCGATCATTATCGATGGTTTTAAAGGCAAAGATATTCGAGAAGAACAAGAGAAACGCAGAGCCATCGCAATTGAAAACGCCCTATCAGAACTCGCTAGCAGTTAATCGTCGCCGCTCTACCTAAAACGTATAAAAAGCCCGCAGTTAAGCGGGCCTTTTGTTTCAATTCTTACAGCGAGACCGTTGCCTGTGTCTGTTACTGCATCATTAAGAAAGCAAACAGACCACAACCTAGAATCAGGCGGTAGATAACGAACGGTGTCATGCCCATACGAGAGATAAGCTTCAAGAAGAAGTGGATACAGATGTAAGCACTGATGAAAGACACCGCAACGCCCGTTAGCAAAGTGCCAACATGGATTGGATCACCGCTTGTCACCAACTTAAGACCTAAATAACCACCAGCCAGAGTGATGATTGGGATAGACATCAAGAAAGAGAATCGAGCCGCCGCTTCACGTGTGAAACCAAGGTAAAGCGCCGCGGTAATGGTTGCGCCAGAACGAGACGTGCCCGGAATGATCGCCATTGCTTGAGCAAGACCAATAAACAGCGCCTTTTTCCAACCCGCTTGGTATTCGTCATCGCGCAGGCTTGAGTTCTTGTCCACCCACCATAACAATAGACCAAAGATAATCGTTGTCGTCGCGATCACCCACGCACTGCGTAAGTAAAGCTCAACAATATCTTTCATCAACAAGCCAAAGATACACGCAGGAATCGTCGCGAGAATGATCATCCACGCTAACTTCGCTTCTTTACTACGATCGCCTTTAAACACTGAACCAAAGAATGCGCTCAACAGAGAGACCACTTCTTTACGGAAATAGATAACAACAGCTGCCAAAGTACCAACGTGGACAGCGACATCAAAAGCCAAACCTTGATCTTCCCAGCCTAAAACAGCTGAAGGAAGGATTAGGTGTGCAGAACTGGAAATAGGTAAAAACTCTGTAAAGCCTTGCACCAACGCCAATATAAACGCTTCAAAATAACTCATTACTTACCTTAAAAATTATAGTTTTATATCTACGACAGAGAGCGAGTCTAATTGCTGCATCTTCTGCCATATTTCACTGACGGTTCTTCCGTCTTGCGGGATCACTCGCGCAGGACAAAGATCATAAAGCGGCTGTGTTACAAAAGGATATTTGTAGATATCACTGCGTGGTAATTCTGGTTCACACTCAGAAACCTCCTCTCCAAACAGCACAATATCAAGATCGAGTTTTCGATCTTGTAGTTTGTGCGCATCTTGAGAGCGACCCCATTTAAACTCAATTTTACGCAGCTGCTGTGAAAATTCAGTCAATGAGAGTGACGTGTCGAGCTCTATCACAAAGTTATAAAACGGATGGCTATTAAAACCGACGGGCTCACAGTGATAGATTTTAGAGCATTTAAGGTTAGTCCCTAACGATTGAAGCTCTGTCCATGCCACCCTTGCATGCTTGTCGCGGTCTATGTTCGTGCCAACACCAACATAGGCTACTGTCATGCTTGACCTCGTTCGATGATCACACCAACGGCTTTTGCTTGTGGCACTGCGCCAGGTTTAGCCAATCGGATTTTAATCCACGGCACAGAGAACTGAGTCATAATAAGCTCTGCGACTTCTTCAGCAACACGTTCTACGAGTAGAAAACGGCCATTTGCAATGTGCTCAAGTACTGCAGTGCTCACTTTCGAATAATCCAAAGCATCAACCACATCATCACTCTTGCCTGCTGGGCGGTTGTCATGAGCCATTTCAATATCAAGCACCAGTTTCTGTTTGATCTCTTGCTCCCAATCGTAAACACCGATCGTTGTAATTACTTCTAGCTGCTCAATGAAAACTTTATCCAGTGCCATGACTTGTCCTTTTAGAGGTCGGATACCCAAATTGGGGAAAAAAACGTATTATTTGCGTAATTCGAGATATGATATCAATTACTCTTGGATTGAGCATTATTTTCCCATCGTTAGGCGTATAACCGTTAAAGGACAGACATGACCCCATTGGCACTTATCATGATCATTGCTGCCTACTTACTAGGTTCAATCTCTAGTGCGGTCTTGATATGCCGAGTTTTGAGGCTCCCAGATCCTCGAACAGTAGGTTCTAACAACCCAGGAGCAACCAATGTCCTGCGTGTTGGCGGTAAAGGCGCAGCAGCTGCCGTCCTTTTGTGTGACATGCTGAAAGGCACTATCCCTGTCTGGCTTGGCTACTACCTCAAGATCGACCCAATCATTCTTGGGGTTGTGGCAATTGCGGCGTGTCTTGGCCATATGTATCCGATCTTCTTCCACTTCAAAGGTGGTAAAGGCGTGGCAACCGCACTTGGCGCTATCGCCCCAATAGGATTCGATCTAACCGGAATGATCATGGCGACTTGGTTAGTGGTCGCGTTTTTGTTTCGTTACTCTTCTTTAGCGGCACTGGTTACTGTGCTACTTGCCCCTTTCTACGCTTGGTTAGTCAAACCTCAATACACATTGCCAGTAGCCATGCTGTGCTGTTTGATCGTGTTACGTCACCACCAGAATATCCGCCGCCTACTCGATGGCAGCGAACCAAAACTCGGACAAAAAAAATCGGCTTAAACTGTCACGTCTAAGCCGAACTATTTTTAAACCGAGATGCGTTTAAACCGACGTAAGTATAAGTCGAACAACACTATTCAGTATTTAAGAACTTACAGCAGATGTTTATCTAAAAACGTCTTCAGCATTGTGTTCACAAACTCTGGTTGCTCTAACGAGCTAATATGACCTGCGCCAGGAATCACCACTAATTCACTGCCCGTAATGCAATCGTGCATTAGGTATGACTCAAGTACCGGACGTGGTTTATCTTCTTGTCCTACAGCAATCAAAACAGGCAGAGCAAAGTTCTCTACCGATTCAATCATATCGCGACGTCCAAACACCATTCGACCAATTCGTGCCACTTCTTCAGCGTTGTCGCCCTCAAGAGCTGATAACTGCTGAGTAAAACCTTCAACTAAAGCTGGCGTGTTGGTTTGCGTATCATTAGCGAAGAACAGTGGAACAACCGCTTCAACAATTGGCTGAGGAACCGTCTTGGTTTGAGTGATGGTATCTAACATGCTGAAGTACTTTGCGTGAGCAACTTCTGGTTCTAAACCCACAAAAGTATCCATTAGAACCAAAGACTTAATACGTGCAGGTGCAAGTTCCGCTAACTCAGTCCCCCACATACCGCCAACCGATAAGCCAACCACTGAGAATTCTTCGATCTCTAAATGATCAAGCAGAGCCAAAACGTGCTGAGCGTAATCTTTCAAGTTACGCATCGAAGTGGGTGCTGCTTGAGATTCACCATGAGACCAAAGCTCTGGAACAATACAGCGATACTGAGTTTTTAACGCTTCGATCTGCGGCTTCCACATTGCACTATCCCAAAGGTAGCTGTGGCCGAGTACAACAACAGGACCTTGACCTTCATCTAGGTACGCCATCGATTGATTGTCTACTGTGAACTTGTTCATTTTCTTCCCTAATCTCTATCAGCAATTATTTATCGACATACAGTCGGTAAGCTAGGATATAAAAACGGCCGCACAAGGCGACCGTTTATCGAAACACTATAGTCAATTACGCAATTGGCTCTAGCTGGTCAATAGGCCAACGCGGTGTGGCATGAACAGACAAATCAGCCGTTTCGCCATTCTTCAGGCGCTGCATGCCCGCATAAGCGATCATCGCACCGTTATCTGTACAGAATTCTGTGCGTGGGTAGTACACCTCACCACCGACTTTCTTGGCAAGAGCTTCAAGCTCAACGCGCAGTTGTTTGTTGGCACTTACACCGCCAGCAATCACTATACGTTTCATACCCGTTTCTACCAAGGCGCGCTTACACTTGATTACTAAGGTTGCACAAACAGCTTCTTGGAATGCGTAAGCAATATCAGCACGAGTCTGGTCATCATTATCGTTATCACGAATGGTATTCGCTGCAAACGTCTTCAGACCAGAAAAGCTCATATCTAGACCCGGACGATCGGTCATTGGACGCGGGAACTTAAAACGACCCGGAGCGCCTTTTTCCGCCAAGCGAGATAGCAATGGGCCACCAGGGTAATCTAAGCCCATCAGTTTCGCGGTTTTATCAAACGCTTCACCCGCTGCATCATCAATCGATTCACCAAGGATTCGGTATTCACCAATACCTTTCACTTCTACCATCATAGTATGGCCGCCAGAAACCAGCAGAGCCACAAATGGGAATGGAGGTGGATTGTCTTCTAACATTGGCGCAAGAAGGTGACCTTCCATATGGTGGACAGGCACAGCAGGCACGCCCCACGCATAAGCAATACTGCGACCAATCGTTGCACCAACCAGTAGAGCGCCCACTAAACCAGGGCCAGCGGTATAAGCCACACCATCAATGTCTTTCGACGTTAGGTTCGCTTCAGCTAATGCCGCTTTAATAAGAGGAATTGTTTTTTTCACGTGGTCACGTGAAGCTAGCTCAGGCACCACACCACCGTAATCGGCGTGCAGCTTTACTTGGCTATATAATTGATGAGAAAGCAGCCCTTGCTCATCATCATAAATTGCGATTCCTGTTTCATCACAAGAGGTTTCAATACCAATAATGCGCATAATTTTCTCGGCACGCTTCGTCTAAAATGGGAAATTAGCGCAATATTACCCTGCCTAAGCTCTTCAAACAAATATTGTACAGACTATAATCGACAAAGTGCTTTACAAAGCCACTGTGATCGGATTAAAATTCCGCACCATTTTTGATCAAGCTGGTTAATGGCCAAACGCGAATAGAGAGTTAGCTCGATGGGTAACTTCTCTGATTTGGTACTGAGTAGCCAGCGATAATGAATAACCCCTGAGGTGAAAGGCATATGCCAATAGTTAAAGTACGTGAAAACGAACCGTTCGACGTTGCACTACGTCGTTTCAAGCGCTCTTGTGAAAAAGCAGGTATCCTTTCTGAAGTTCGCCGTCGCGAGCACTACGAAAAGCCAACTACAGTTCGCAAACGCGCTAAAGCAGCAGCTCAAAAGCGTCACGCTAAGAAGCTAGCTCGCGAAAACGCACGTCGCGTTCGCCTGTACTAATAACTTAATCCATAAGGACTGAGTTATGGCTCTTATTGAACAACTCAAAGAAGAGCAAAAATTAGCGATGAAAGCCAAGGACAAACCGCGCCTTGGCACTATCCGCTTAGCTCTTTCAGCAATTAAGCAACGTGAAGTTGACGAACGGATCACTCTGAACGACGACGACATTCTTGCTGTATTAGTTAAAATGGTTAAGCAACGTCGCGATTCTGTTGCTCAATATGAATCAGCAAATCGTCAAGATCTTGCTGACGTGGAAAAAGCAGAAATTACGGTACTTGAAGGCTTTATGCCTCAACCGCTAAGTGATGAAGAAGTTATTGCACTACTTGATAGCGCAATCGCCGAAGCTCAACCAGCGGGCATGCAAGACATGGGTAAAGTAATGGCTATCTTGAAACCACAAATTCAAGGGCGTGCAGATATGGGTAAAGTTAGTGGTTTAGTTCGTTCTAAACTCGCTTAATCCCAAATCAAATTGCAACAAGCCGTGCAATCCTTCGGAACGCACGGCTTGTTTGTATCTGTAACCTATTCAAACTATTATTATCCACACTCTCAGTTAGTGCATTTTTCTAAGGTTTTATGGCAGGACACATCCCGCGTAGTTTCATCGATGATCTCCTAGCGCGTCTCGACATTGTCGACATTGTGGACGCACGCGTGAAACTTAAGAAAAAAGGCAAAAACTATGGTGCTTGTTGCCCATTCCACAACGAAAAGACCCCTTCTTTTAGCGTAAGCCAAGAAAAACAGTTTTATCACTGCTTTGGTTGTGGCGTACACGGTAATGCTATCGACTTCATTATGGAGTTCGAACGTCTCGATTTTGTTGAAGCTATTGAAGAGCTTGCCTCTTTCTTAGGCCTCGATGTTCCTAGAGAGCAGCGCAGCGGCGAGATATCAACAGCACCAAGAGCCAACAGCGAACAAAAACGTAACCTCTACGATTTGATGGGCGGCATCAGTAATTTTTACCGCTCTCAATTGAAAATATCAGCCAACAAACCTGCGATTGATTACCTAAAGAATCGTGGCCTTTCGGGCGAGATCGTCCAGAAGTTTGGTATTGGTTATGTGGCCGATGAGTGGGACTTAGTTCGTAAGAACTTTGGCCAACAGAAAGAAGCCCAAGACATGCTCGTGACTGGCGGCATGCTAATTGAGAACGATAAAGGTAACCGATACGACCGATTCCGTGGACGCGTAATGTTCCCAATTCGTGATCGTCGTGGCCGTGTGATTGGTTTTGGTGGTCGTGTATTAGAAGACGGCACACCAAAATACCTCAACTCACCAGAAACGCCTATCTTCCATAAAGGTAAAGAGCTTTACGGCCTTTATGAAGTGCTGCAAGCCTACCGTGAACCGCCGCAAATACTTGTGGTTGAAGGTTACATGGATGTCGTGGCATTAGCGCAATATGGTGTTGATTACTCAGTAGCATCACTGGGCACCTCGACAACCGGCGACCATGTTCAAATGTTGTTCCGTCAAACCAGCACTGTGGTTTGTTGTTACGATGGTGACCGAGCAGGTAAAGAGGCCGCATGGCGCGCACTAGAAAACGCACTTGAGTATCTCAAAACCGGTAACACGCTTAAGTTTCTGTTCTTGCCCGACGGTGAAGACCCAGACAGCTATATTAGAGAGCATGGCAAAGCCGCTTTTGAACAGCTGGTCCACAATGCGACGCCGCTTTCGACCTATTTGTTCGATAACCTGATTGAAATACACAAGTTAAACTTGGGAACAACCGAAGGGAAATCAGCACTGCGTGCACACGCCAGCGCCTTGATTAATAAAATCCCTGACAGTTACTTCCAAGAATTGCTCGAAAAACTGCTCGATGAGCGAACTGGATTTGATAACCAATTGAGACGTGCGCGTGTTCATACACAGAACCCGACACCTCAACCACATAAAGAGCTGAAGCGCACTCCAATGCGTGAAGTTATCGCTTTGCTTATCCAAAATCCGAGCTATGCTGATATGGTACCGGATTTATCAAGTGTCAAAGGCTTACAGTTGCCCGGACTAAGTTTATTCGTCGAAGTACTTGATAAATGCCACGAGCATCCCCATATCAACACAGGCCAATTATTAGAGCATTGGCGACACAATAAACATGAGGCTCTTCTGTCTCGTCTCGCGAGCTGGGAAATCCCCCTCGACGAAGACAATCAAGAAGACATATTTTTAGACTCATTGGACAACATACTTGCCCAGTGCGTTGAAAAACAAATTGAAAACCTGCAGGCCAAAGCAAGAAGCGTCGGTTTATCAGCCGAAGAAAAAAGGGAGCTACTAGCTTTAATGCTAGATCTAAAAGCGTAACCCTGTTTGATTAGTCAGCATTTAATAAATTTGTTAACATAATTGGTTTGCATTTGAGAATGCAACGTCCTTCACCAGACCTGAAGTTGGATATCATCTATGGATCAAAATCCGCAGTCACAGCTAAAATTACTTGTTATTAAAGGCAAGGAACAAGGCTATCTGACCTACGCCGAAGTAAACGACCACCTACCTGCAGAAATCGTGGATTCTGAACAGGTAGAAGACATCATTCAAATGATTAACGACATGGGTATCAAGGTAGTTGAAACTGCACCTGATGCTGATGATCTAGCACTTAATGATGACGATGCCAATATAGATGAAGATGCAGCCGAAGCTGCAGCTGCTGCGCTTTCAAGCGTAGAAAGCGAGATTGGCCGTACTACTGACCCAGTTCGTATGTACATGCGTGAAATGGGTACAGTTGAACTACTGACTCGTGAAGGCGAAATCGACATTGCGAAGCGTATTGAAGATGGTATCAATACAGTTCAACTATCGGTTGCTGAGTACCCAGGCACTATTCCATACATCTTGGAACAGTTTGACCGCGTACAAGCAGAAGAGATTCGCTTAACAGACCTAATCAATGGCTTTGTTGACCCAGACGACGATGGCACAGCTGCGCCAACGGCGACTCACATCGGTTCAGAACTTGCTGAAACTGATCTGGAAGACGAAGACAAAGAAGACGCAGAAGACGACGAGGAAGAGGAAGAAGAAGATACAGGTATCGATCCTGAACTTGCTCTTGAGAAGTTCACAGCACTTCGTACTAGCTACCAGAATCGTCAACTAGCGATCAACGAGTACGGCCATGAAAGCCCGAAAGCAACGCTTGCAACGACAATGATGCAAGACGTATTCAAAGAGTTCCGTCTAACACCAAAACAGTTTGATTACCTAGTAAACGAACTGCGTAACTCTATGGATCGCGTACGTACTCAAGAACGCCTAATCATGCGTCAAACGGTTGAGTACGGCAAAATGCCGAAGAAATCTTTCATTGCTCTATTTACTGGCAACGAATCTAGCGAAGCATGGTTGGATGAAGTTCTTGCTTCAGACAAGCCATACGCAGAAAAGATTAAACGTAACGAGCACGACATCCGTCGCTCTATCCAAAAGCTGGATATGATCGAACGTGAAACGTCTCTTACTGTTCAAAGCATCAAAGATATCAGCCGTCGCATGTCTATCGGTGAAGCGAAAGCTCGTCGTGCGAAGAAAGAGATGGTTGAAGCGAACTTACGTCTAGTAATCTCGATTGCTAAGAAGTACACAAACCGTGGTCTACAATTCCTGGATCTAATCCAAGAAGGTAACATCGGTCTGATGAAAGCGGTAGATAAGTTTGAATACCGTCGTGGTTACAAGTTCTCTACTTACGCTACTTGGTGGATCCGTCAAGCAATCACTCGTTCGATTGCCGACCAAGCTCGTACTATCCGTATTCCGGTTCACATGATCGAAACGATCAACAAACTAAACCGTATCTCTCGTCAAATGCTACAAGAGATGGGTCGTGAACCACTTCCGGAAGAACTGGCTGAACGCATGCAAATGCCTGAAGACAAGATCCGTAAAGTACTGAAAATCGCTAAAGAGCCAATCTCAATGGAGACACCAATCGGTGACGACGAAGATTCGCACCTAGGTGATTTCATCGAGGATACAACGCTAGAACTACCTCTAGACTCTGCAACGGCAACCAGCCTACGCGGTGCAACTAAAGACGTTCTTGCAGGCCTAACACCTCGTGAAGCTAAAGTACTGCGTATGCGTTTCGGTATCGACATGAACACTGACCACACTCTTGAAGAGGTTGGTAAACAGTTCGACGTAACTCGTGAACGTATCCGTCAGATCGAAGCAAAAGCACTGCGTAAACTTCGTCACCCAAGCCGCTCAGAAACTCTGCGTAGCTTCCTAGACGAGTAATCGCACACTCAAGTGTGGTTAGCTTTTAAGCATAAATAAGAAAAGGTGAGCGTTGGCTCACCTTTTTTTTATCTGTGTGATTTAAGTGGCTAAGATGTAAGCGGAATTGCCCCTTATAGTGTCTAGACACCATTGAACGCTTCCCCTATAATCTATGCCCTACGGCCCCTTAGCTCAGTGGTTAGAGCGCACGACTCATAATCGTTCGGTCCCCAGTTCAAATCTGGGAGGGGCCACCAAATTAGAAAAGCCAGAACAGTTCATGCTGCTCTGGCTTTTTGCTTTTCTAAATCTGTACAACTTACGCCCTGCATTTCCTAACCAATAACGAATCATCCCGCACACAATTCCAATTGCCTCTCTGTGACTAAACATACTTTTCTTTTATAAAAAAATCGGCAATATGAGTGTACACAAATCATTCAATAGTTCAGGGAAGAAACATGAAAGACGAAACACTCTCGATTCACTTCGGCTACGAAACTGATCCAACAACCAAATCGGTTGCCACACCTATTTACCAAACCGTCGCTTACGAATTCGATGACGCACAACATGGCGCCGACCTGTTTAACCTTGCGGTGCCAGGTAATATCTACACTCGCATAATGAACCCAACCAATGATGTGTTAGAAAAACGCATGGCCGCCTTAGAAGGAGGTATCGCAGGCTTAGTGGTAAGTGCGGGCAGTGCTGCGATCAACTATGCGATTCAGACGTTGGCGCAAATCGGTGACAACATTGTTTCAACACCTCAGCTTTACGGTGGTACTTACACCCTATTTGCTCATATGCTGCCAAACCAAGGGATCGAAGTTCGTTTTGCTAAAGACGATAAACCAGAAAGCTTAGCGGCACTGATTGACGAAAAAACCAAGGCGGTTTACTGCGAAAGTATCGGTAACCCAGCAGGTAATATTATCGACTTAGAGCGTGTTGCTGAACTTGCTCACGCACAAGGTGTACCTGTGATTGTTGATAACACGGTGGCGACGCCTGTACTGTGTAAACCTATCGATTTTGGTGCTGACATCGTGGTGCACTCACTAACTAAATACGTGGGTGGTCACGGTACAACGTTAGGTGGCGTGATTGTCGACTCAGGTAAATTCCCATGGGCACAGCACAAGGACCGCTTCCCTGTGTTTAATCAGCCAGAGCCTTCTTATCATGGCGTGGTTTATACCGAGGCCTTTGGTGAGGCTGCGTTTATTGGTCGTGCTAGAACGGTTCCCCTACGTAATACAGGTGCAGCACTGTCACCAATGAATGCTTTCATGTTGATGCAAGGTTTGGAGACGTTGTCGCTACGCATGGAGCGACACACAGAGAATGCCTTGAAAGTAGCGGAATACCTCAAGCAACACGAGAAAGTCAGTTGGGTAAGTTACGCTGGCCTGCCTGATTCAGAATTCTATCCACTCGCTGAAAAGTACATGCAAGGTAAGCCATCGGCCATTCTATCTTTTGGTTTAAAAGACGGTTATGAAGCCGGTGTTCGCTTCTATGATGCACTGCAAATCTTCAAGCGCTTAGTTAACATTGGCGATGCGAAATCTCTCGCTTGTCACCCAGCTTCGACGACACACCGTCAACTAAGCGAAGCTGAACAGAAACAAGCCGGTGTATCACCGGAGATGATTCGCCTATCAGTAGGTATCGAGCACATTGACGATATCTTGGCTGACCTAGAGCAAGCACTGAGCGCTTAATGACGCTACAGCTAGCTCTAACACTGATCGTTAACTAACAGACATAAAAAAGCCCATCACAGGATGGGCTTCTTATTATCTATATCTTAGGTAAGCTGTCGATTACTCAACTGTTACCGCTTTCGCTAGGTTACGAGGTTGGTCAACGTCGGTACCTTTTATTAGTGCGACATGGTAAGACAGCAGCTGCATCGGTACTGTGTAGTAGATAGGCGCTGTTACTTCACTTACGTGAGGCATCTTGATGATCTTCATGTTCTCATCGCTTTCAAAGCCCGCATCTTCATCAGCGAATACGTAAAGTAGACCGCCACGAGCACGCACTTCTTCAACGTTCGATTTCAGCTTCTCTAGCAAGTCGTTGCTTGGTGCAATAACGACTACAGGCATATCTGCATCGATAAGAGCCAAAGGACCGTGCTTAAGCTCACCAGCTGCGTATGCTTCTGCGTGGATGTAAGAGATCTCTTTCAGTTTAAGAGACGCTTCCATCGCGATTGGGTAGAACTCACCACGACCCAAGAACAGTGTGTGATGCTTATCAGCAAAATCAGGTGCCAGTGCTTCAATTTCTTTATCGAACGCTAATGCTTTCTCGATATCAGCAGGCAGTTGGTGAAGTGCTTGAACGATTTCCGCTTCTTTTTCTTCATTGATACGACCTTGTAGACGACCAATTGACGTTACCATCATCAGCATCGCTGCTAGTTGAGTTGTGAAAGCTTTAGTAGAAGCAACACCGATCTCTGTTCCTGCGCGAGTCATGAAGGCAAAATCAGATTCACGAACCAGTGAAGAACCCGCAACGTTACAGATAGTCATTGCAGACATATAACCCTTCTCTTTTGCAAGACGAAGTGCAGCAAGCGTATCCGCCGTTTCACCAGATTGAGACAGAGTCACCAATAGGCTGTTCGGACGAACAACGAAATCACGGTAACGGAATTCAGAAGCAATCTCTACGTCACAGCTTACGCCAGCTAGAGATTCAAACCAGTAACGCGCTGCCATGCCTGAGTTGTAAGACGTACCACATGCGATGATCTGCACGTGTTCAACCTTGCTTAGGATCTCTTCAGCTTTAACGCCGATCGCGTTAGTGATAACCGAAGTGTCAGAGGTACGGCCTTCCATTGTATTGATCAGCGCTGTTGGCTGCTCGAAGATCTCTTTCTGCATGAAGTGGCGGTATTGACCTTTGTCACCTGCGTCGTGTTCAGCGTTTGACTCAACGATTTCACGCTCAACACGCTCACCCGCTACATCAAATACCGTAACATCACGACGAGTTACCTCAGCAACATCACCTTCTTCTAGGTACATGAAGCGACGAGTTACGCTCAGTAGCGCCAGTTGATCAGAAGCAAGGAAGTTCTCGCCGACACCAAAACCGATAACGATCGGGCTACCAGAACGAGCTACAACGATACGGCTAGGATCTTTACGATCAACCGCAACCGTGCCGTACGCACCGTCTAATTGTTTTGCTGTTTTCTGTAGCGCTTCAACCAAAGAAGCTGAAGTGCGAAGTTCCCACTCAACTAAGTGAGCAATAACTTCTGTATCCGTTTGTGAAGTAAATACGTAACCACGCTCTTGCAGCATAGCGCGCAGTGCTTCGTGGTTTTCGATAATGCCATTGTGTACAACGGCAATATCACCAGACATGTGTGGGTGTGCGTTCGCTTCAGACGGCTCACCGTGTGTCGCCCAACGTGTATGAGCGATACCTGTACCACCAATCACTTGTTGCTCTTCTACTGCGTCAGCTAGCTCTTGTACTTTACCTAGGCGGCGTACACGAGTTAGGTTAGATTCAGTATCGACTACAGCGACACCAGCTGAATCGTAGCCACGGTATTCTAGACGACGAAGGCCTTCTACTAAAATTTCAGCTACATCACGCTGTGCTACTGCACCAACAATTCCACACATAGTTTCACTCCATCAATTTTGTTTTATTCCTATTGGCAGCAAGCAAAGGCCAAATCTTCATTAAGATCAATTATAGGAAGGTAAATGCATAATACTTAAATTTGTTTTTACGCTGGATCGGTCAGGATCACTCGAACATCATGTGATTCGATACTTGCTTTGGATTCTTCGCCTAAGTCTGTATCGGTAATTAAGATGTCAATGTGTTCCCATGCCAGCTCTAAGTTCGGGATCTTTCGTCCCACCTTTTCCGACTCAACCATCACGATCACTTCTCGTGACACTTCAGCCATTACTTTGCTCAGGCCAACCAGTTCGTTAAACGTGGTTGTGCCTCTATCGAGGTCGATACCATCAGCCCCAATAAATAGTTGGTCAAAATCGTAAGCACGAAGTACCGACTCTGCAACTTTGCCTTGGAAAGAGTCCGAATGGGTATCCCAAGTGCCGCCAGTCATTAATAACGTCGGCTCGCTTTCAAGCTCATTAAGCGCATTAGCAACGTGCAATGAGTTGGTCATAACAACCAAGCCACGCTTAGCATTAAGCTGCTGAATTAGAGCACCGGTCGTACTGCCACTATCGATCACGATGCGGTTATGGTCGCGAATTAAATCTGCAGCGGCTTTTGCCAATGAAATCTTTCGAGTCGAAACTTGTTGACCCAGTTCTTCGTTGACAACCTCTTTCGGTAACGAAATCGCACCACCATAACGGCGTAAAAGCTGACCGTTTTTCTCTAAAGACGCCAAGTCCTTTCTAATAGTGACTTCTGAGGTTTCGAACTTAGCGGATAATTCATCAACACTAACCTCCCCTTTTTCATTCACTAGGTTAGAAATTGCATGTCTTCTGAGCTGGGTGTTTCGTTTCGACATTTAAAAAAGGCCATTAAGTTTCGATATGAAACATATTATAGTTACAACGAAACTATTTAGTCCATTTATTTTGATCCAAAAAATTAATAAATAGCGATAAAACCTTGTCCTAAGACAATTGTTAAGCAGTGATATTGAACTCATTAGGTGGTAGAATCCGCACCCGAAAAGAAAAAAAATTACAAAACTGACTGTTATTTTTTTGCAACTTACCCCCTATATAGTGGGGTAAGTCACAGAAAACCGATATTGAATCAAAATCTTTTAGTCATAAAATGACTAAAATTGATGAAAGACTTACAACTCTGAAGGACATATTGGAAGTCCCGCGCTTTTACACAACAGGCACAAAATGTTGATGTAGCGGACCAATCTTCAGAACTTAAATAAATTTCAAATTGTAACAATACTTACCGGAGAGTACCTTCCATGAAAAAGACCAAAATCGTATGTACGATTGGCCCTAAAACTGAATCTGTAGAGAAGCTAACTGAACTAGTAGATGCTGGCATGAACGTTATGCGTCTTAACTTCTCTCACGGTGATTTCGCAGAGCACGGCACTCGTATCGCGAACTTCCGTAAAGTAATGGAAAACAAAGGTGAGCAACTTGCTATCCTTCTAGATACTAAAGGTCCAGAAATCCGTACTATCAAACTTGAAGATGGTAACGACGTAGATCTAGTAGCTGGTCAAGAGTTCACTTTCACAACTGACGCAACAGTTGTTGGTAACAAAGACGTAGTAGCAGTAACTTACCTAGGTTTCGCTAAAGACCTAACAGCAGGTAACACTATCCTTGTTGATGACGGCCTAATCGAAATGGAAGTTATCGCAACAACAGAAACTGAAGTTAAGTGTAAAGTTCTTAACAACGGTGCTCTAGGCGAAAACAAAGGTGTTAACCTTCCTGGCGTTTCTGTTCAACTTCCTGCTCTTTCTGAGAAAGACAAAGCTGACCTTAAGTTTGGTTGTGAGCAAGGCGTAGATTTCGTTGCTGCTTCTTTCATCCGTAAAGAAGAAGACGTTAAAGAAATCCGTGAGCTTCTAAACGCTAACGGCGGCGAGAACATCCACATCATTTCTAAGATTGAAAACCAAGAAGGTGTAGATAACTTCGATTCAATCCTTGAAGCTTCTGACGGCATCATGGTTGCTCGTGGTGACCTAGGTGTTGAAATCCCAGCTGAAGAAGTAATCTTCGCTCAGAAGATGATGATCGAGAAGTGTAACCGTGCACGTAAGATGGTTATCACTGCAACTCAAATGCTTGACTCTATGATCAGCAACCCACGTCCAACTCGTGCTGAAGCGGGTGACGTTGCGAACGCAATCATGGATGGTACTGATGCAGTAATGCTTTCTGGTGAAACTGCTAAAGGTAAGTACCCAGTTGAAGCTGTTACTATCATGGCTCAAATCGCGAACCGTACTGATTCAGCTCTTAAAGCTGAGCTAGGTTCTCGTCTAGACAGCCCACGTCTACGCATCACTGAAGCAGTATGTAAAGGCGCTGTAGACACAGCAGAGAAGCTAGCTGCTCCTCTAATCGTTGTTGCAACTGAAGGCGGTAAATCTGCACGTTCAGTACGTAAGTACTTCCCAACTGCAAACATCCTAGCTCTAACAACTAACGAAAAGACAGCTGCACAGCTAGTTCTTACTAAAGGTGTTAAGCCAGTTCTTGTTGACTCTATCGAGAACACAGACGCGTTCTACATCAACGGTAAAGAAATCGCTCTACAATCTGGCCTAGGTAACAAAGGCGACATCGTAGTTATGGTTTCTGGTGCTCTAGTAGCTTCTGGTACTACAAACACGGCATCTGTTCACGTTCTATAAGAATGAACCGATTCGCATAAAATATAAAAGAGGGCTTCGGCCCTCTTTTTTTATGAAACAAAATCTTGCCTAACTTTTCAGTACGCTGTATTATCAATCACAATAGAACTACGTACTGTTAACCTCCAACTGACTCTTTCTAAGAGACGGATTAGCAGACTAGAAATCATATATAGATGAGGTTTGTAATGTCTAGTCCTACGCTCACTGACAAAGTATCAAAGATGATTCGCCAAGATATTCTTAATGGTGAGTTAACCCCAGGCCAAAAGCTTGTTGTTGCTGATCTAAAAGCACGCTACAACGTTGGCGCATCCCCTATTCGCGAAGCCTTGGTACAGTTATCTTGGAGCAAATACGTAAAGCTAGAGCCACAAAAAGGCTGCTGGGTATCTCCTGTATCAAAGAAAGAACTGAATGACCTATACGAAAGCCTTCGTGTTGTATCATCGGTTCTGCTTAAAAAAGCGATTGCAGCAGGTGATGAGAGCTGGGAACTGGATGTACTAACGTCTTACCATAAACTATCGCGAGTACAGTACGTATCTGAAGAGTTTGACTGTGTAGAATGGGAAGAGCGCCACCAGCAATTCCATGTCGCACTGCTTGAAGGTGCAGATTCAGAGAACATGTTTAAGTTCTTTGATGACCTAATTAACCAAGTGAAACGTTACCGCTTCCTCGCTATGTCTGCAGAAAGCGCATCAGATGATCTGTTCAATATTGATGAACACGAAATGATCATGAAACTAGTACTGTCTAAGAATGTAGAACAAGCGACTGAACTGCTTGATCAACACCTGCTAGGTTCAATGAAACGAATTGAAGAAGTTATCGAAGCGGCATAACGCTAAAGTAGCTTCTAACCAAATAAAAACGGAGCCCAATGGCTCCGTTTTTTGTTTCCAGTATTACGACTGAACTACCACCCAAAAAACTCTTTGTGATGAGTATTGAGCAGCACAACCATAGGTAAAAAATACAATGCACTAAGTTGAAAGCCAAGAATGGCTAATGTGCCTATGGTTAACCTCACTAAAAAATCGACAAACATACCACGCCTCTTTTAACCAGACTGTATGATCCCCAAACTATTGCTCCAGCTAACCTAATTCTACTGCTGCCTTTCAAGTTATTGATAAGGCTAGCTAACCAGCTGAATTAAGTTAACGGTGTCATCCTTTTACATCTGGTAAACACTCTATTTATTACATCGTTTAACACGATGTAATCTGAAGCAAAGTAGTTTACTTACTGTTAATTTTAGCTCAAATTTCCACCAACATTAGACTTTAGTCTAACTGTATAGATTTTGTGACACAGGTCGCTCAAAAGTGAGATTCCTAATAAAAAGAGGGAAAGGAAAAAGGAGTCGGGGCGCGACTTGAAGAGGTGAAGCAAATAGAAGACAGGACTAGATAGAAGCGAACCTAAGCGACATCATCGTAGCTAGGACACATAGAGACCGTATTACGGCCAGACGATTTAGATTCGTAAAGCGCAACATCCGCACACTTGTATGAGCGAGTGCTGTTACTGGTTAAATCCGTAAAGCCAACACTCACCGTTATCTTAGTTCCGGCAGCTAGCTCAATCTCAATTCGCAAGCGATCCAATACGCGCTTTGCTTCTGACAGTGAGGTGTGTGGCATCAAGAGTGCAAACTCTTCTCCTCCGACACGTGCAACAAAGTCCGTCCCACGAAGGCTATCTTGCAGAAGTTTAGCAACACCAGCGATCACACGGTCACCTTCGTCGTGGCCAAGCTCATCATTGATTCGCTTGAAGTTATCGATGTCCACCAAGGCTAAGCAGGTGGTCGCTTCGATCGGGTAACGCTCAACTAAGCGAGAATAGTAGGCCAGCTGCTCTTCGAATTTTCGTCGGTTCCAGAGATTACTCAAAGAGTCACGTTCACTTAAAATCCTCAAACGTACCTCAAGCTCCTTCCTTACGGAAATATCAACCAACGAGGTGATGTAGTAACTGACTTTGCCTGAATTGTTTTTGACCGCATGCACTCGCATGATCGCAGTAAAAGGAATACGCAGCTTGTTCTTACACTGAACCTCCCCTTCCCATACTTCTTCTTGCTCTAAATGACTCCAAATAGCCGAGCTTGAGAGCACTTGGTCGGTATTCTCAAGCAGCAACTGCAATGCATTTTGACCGATCACCTGTTTTTTGCAGTACCCAGTCATGTTCTCAAATTCGTTGTTGATCATCATTGTGCGGTGCTGCTTGTCAGAGATCATCACTGCCGACATACCATTCAATGCGGCGCGTGCCAATTTACTCTCTAGGCTTCGGCGTCGGCAGTGCGTCACCAGGTAAGCAAACGGGAAAGCGAATATCAGCACCGTAATCAGAACAATGATCTCTTCATGGGCCAAATCATCTAGATCACGCTCAGCCCGATCCATCAGTTGCTTTTGATTAAGTTGAATCAGTAAATGGACCTTTTGACTGTTCGCGAGCATAACCGTGTTAAAGGCAAACAAATTACCATCTTCAAAAACGTATCCCACCTGATCATTGGAGATCGCATCCCACGTCTTCGGCGCGATATTTTTCAGGTTATAGCCTTTTCTTTCAGGAATAGAGTCTCCGAACAACTTACCGCTGTTGTTACTCGCGATGAAGTAACCCGCGTCATTGAGAACTTCTGCTCTAAGATCGTTATCTGGTGAAAAGCTCAGACGCGACGATAAGCCCCATACATCAAGATTGATGACGAGGTAGCCTACTCTTTCGTCAGGGGTTTCTACTGGGGTAAAGACACGGATTACCGGCGAATAAGGGAAGGTGACTTCACCATGCTCAGTTTCAAGCTCAATACCCCAACCGCCAATCTGTTCGGCTTCTAGTTTTTGAGCGTATTGGAAGTAGTTAGAATCCGACCTATCTTGCAGCTGTTGAGGAAACGTCACTCTACCGGTATCAGAGGAATAGTTAACACGCACCAATTCTTTGCCAGTGACATCTAACAGATGGATTTGTGTATACCACTTCTGGTTCACGAGAACAGATTGCCAGACCTCTTCAAGTAGATGTTTGGTTTGGTCTGAGGGAGAGGAAGCAAAGTTAACCAAGCTCTGGCTATGACTGAGTAGCTCCATGACCGAGACTAACTGAGTCTTGAGAAGATCATAATCTCGCTTGGCATACACTAACTGATGAACGGCTTGCTTAGCTGAGTAGTCAAAGCTCTGCTGTTTTACTTCTTTGTAGCGCTGCAAATAATACAGACATACTGCAGAAGACAATATGATAGAGATAATCAGCAATGTAATTATTGATTTTTTATTTCGCATTGCTAACTCAGATGAATGGAAGTGCAGCGCGGGATTATAGCACTCTAAAAAATTAACAAAATAAAAGCCGCTTAAAAAAGCGGCTTTAAAGTTATTTTTTAAAGACTTATCGTCTAGGCTTTCAACGCACGTTCGCCTCGTGCGATGCCAACAACACCACTTCGAGCTACTTCAAGCACTTCCGTCACTTCAGACAGCGCCTGAATGAAGGCATCCAGTTTCTCGCTAGTACCCGCCATTTGAACCGTATATTGAGAAGCCGTAACATCAACGATCTGACCACGGAAGATATCCGCTGTGCGCTTCACTTCCGCACGAGCAAAGCCGCTCGCACGTACTTTTACCATCAACAGCTCACGTTCAATGTGTTCAAGTTCAGACACTTCTTGCACTTTTAGTACGTCGATTAGCTTATGCAGCTGTTTCTGGATCTGCTCAAGCTGCATTTCGCTCGAGTTAGTGGTTACATTAAGACGAGACAGCGTCGGATCATCGGTTGGCGATACGTTCAAAGACTCGATGTTGTAGCCACGCTGAGAAAACAAGCCAACTACACGAGAAAGCGCACCAGGTTGGTTTTCCATTAGTAGTGAAATAATGTGTCTCATATTATGTTCTCTCCGTTTTGCTTAGCCACATGTTATCCATACCCTCGCCTTTGATTTGCATTGGGTATACGTGCTCGGTGTCATCCACACTAATATCGACAAATACCAAACGGTCTTTCATCGCCAGTGCTTTTTCCAAACCTGATTCCAATTCATCCGGAGATGAAATGCGCATACCAACGTGGCCATAAGCCTCAGCGATAGCAGCAAAATCAGGAACAGAGTCCATATATGAGTTAGAGTAACGGCCTTGATAAACAATGTCTTGCCACTGTTTTACCATGCCTAGGAAACGGTTGTTAAGGTTAATAATCTTAACCGGGATATTGTATTGCAGCGCAGTCGACAGCTCTTGGATATTCATTTGAATACTGCCGTCACCGGTTACCACAACCACCTCTTCATCTGGCTTAGCAAACTTAACGCCCATACCAGCAGGCAGGCCAAAGCCCATCGTGCCTAGACCACCAGAGTTAATCCAACGACGTGGCTTGTTAAACGGGTAGTATAAAGCAGCAAACATTTGGTGTTGACCTACGTCAGAAGCAACATAGGCATCGCCATTGGTTACTTTATGCAGTGTTTCAATTACTTGCTGTGGTTTGATGCGCTCAGACGATTTCTCGTAAGCTAGGCAGTCACGCTCTTGCCACTGCTTGATTTCACTCCACCAGCTTTCAATCGCTTCTGCATCGTTAGTGCCGCCTTGCTCAACGAGCAAGTTCACCATGCTCTCTAGAACCTTTTCAGCAGAACCTACAATCGGTAGATCCACTTTTACGTTCTTAGAGATCGAAGATGGGTCGATATCAATGTGCATGATCTTCGCATCAGGGCAGTACTTATCTAGGTTATTAGTCGTTCGATCATCGAAACGTACGCCAATACCAAAGATCAAATCCGCATTGTGCATCGCCATATTGGCTTCATATAAACCATGCATGCCTAACATACCCAAAGAGTTCTTATGGGTGCCAGGGAAAGCGCCAAGCCCCATTAGGGTGCTTACCACAGGTAAATTCAGTGCCTCTGCTAATTTTAACAGCGGCTTATCTGCCTCAGAAATAACCGCACCACCACCGACATAAAGTACCGGCTTCTTCGCTTCAAGAAGGGCTTTTAGCGCCTTTTTGATCTGACCTTTATGACCCGTAACCGTTGGGTTATACGAACGCATTTTGAGCGTTTCTGGGTATTCATAAGGAAGCTTGATTTGTGGGTTTAAGATATCTTTCGGCAGATCAATAACCACAGGACCGGGACGCCCTGTCGTTGAAATATAGAATGCTTTTTTAACGACTTCAGGGATATCTTCCGCTTTCTTAACTAAGAAGCTGTGTTTAACGATCGGGCGTGATACACCCACGATGTCACACTCTTGGAAGGCGTCATTACCAATGAGGTTATTTGGTACGTTACCAGAAATAACAATCATTGGGATTGAGTCCATGTAGGCTGTTGCAATGCCAGTAACGGTATTGGTCGCACCTGGACCAGAACACACAAGTACTACGCCCGGTTTGCCGGTAGAACGAGTATAGCCATCAGCCATGTGGGTAGCGGCTTGTTCATGTCGTACTAATACGTGTTTAATTTCAGCAGTTTTAGCATGCAGCGCATCGTAGATATCAAGTACAGAACCACCTGGGTAACCAAAGATTTGTTCTACACCCTCTTCAATTAGAGACTGCACCACCATCTCAGCGCCGGATAACATTTCAGCGCCGGATGACATGGCTGTTTCAGGTTTTATTGTCATATTGCTCTCCTCACCAGTTTCCAATCATATTTGGTGAACATGTTGGGCTGGTTTTTCATAGTCTAGGGCTTATTCGTAGCCTAATTCGAAATACTTCCACTTTTTCGGCTATGGCTGTCTGTCGTGATAACAACAAACAGTAATACGAAACAACTTTAACGCTTTATTATCATCTGGTCTAACACCTGTTATTCGGCAACTGTGCCAAAAAACCAACTATTAGCTCAAAGCATTAAATAAAACCCAACTCAGCCCCCCACGCCAGGTTTAAACACTAGTTAGCGAACAAAAAAAAGCACTTAATATTTTAATAGATCGCTATTTATCGATAAACCGCGAGCTTGCTGGTGTGCGCTTTCGCACATTGTGCTGTGTCATTAGATACAAAAAATCCCCCTAAAAATGCAATCACATTCGTAGGGGGATTTTTAAACAACTGAAAATTTATCTAAGCAGAAAACTACTTATCTTTAGGCTTTTCGTTGTACATTTCTTCGATTTCGTCTTGATACTTATCGTTGATAACTTTACGACGCAATTTTTGAGTTGGTGTCAGTTCACCATCATCCATAGAAAATGCTTTTGGTAGCAGTTTGAATTTCTTCACTTGCTCAAACTTAGCCAGTTCTTGCTGTAGGTCATTCACACGCTTTTCTAGCATCTCGACGATTTGGTGGTGCTTAACCAGTTCAACGCGATCGTGATACTTGATATTAAGCTCTTTGGCGTACTCTTCTAGCGAGTCATAACAAGGAACAATCAGCGCAGAAACGAATTTGCGTGTATCAGCGATAACAGCAATCTGTTCGATAAAGTGATCTTTACCAATCGCACCTTCAACCACTTGCGGGGCAATATACTTACCACCAGAAGTTTTCATCAGCTCTTTGATACGATCAGTAATGAACAGGTTACCATTTTCATCAAAATGACCCGCATCACCGGTTTTCAAGAAACCGTGCTCATCGAATGTCTTAGCTGTCTCTTCTGGCATCTTGTAGTAGCCACGCATCACCATTGGACCGCGAACAAGAATCTCGTCCTTAGCACCAATTTTTACTTCTGCGCCCGGCATCGACATACCAATCGAATCAGGGTTAAAACAGCGATCATCCCAACAAGATACTGTTGCCGTGGTTTCTGTCATGCCGTAGCCAAGTTTTACGTTGATGCCGATAGCATGGAAGAAACGACCAATCGTCTCATCAAGCTTCGCGCCACCACATGGCATGAAGTTGATGTTACCGCCGAGTAGAGCGCGCAGTTTAGATAGCACAAGCTTATCAGCTAGCGCATGGCTCTTCTTCAGCATCAACGATGGAGTACGACCTTCTTGGTGACAAACTGAAAGCTTTGCTCCCATGTTCACCGCCCAAGTAAATAGCACTTTACGAATAAATGGTGCTTTAGATACCTTCTCGTGAATCGCAGAGAAGATCTTCTCGTAGAAGCGTGGAACCGCACACATTACAGTAGGTTTCACATCACTTAGCGCATCACGCACTTGCATCGTATCTTGCAGGTAGCAGTTGGTTGCGCCTTTATAAAGAACGTAGAACGTCCAAGCACGCTCAAATACGTGTGATAACGGTAGGAAACACAATGAGACATCGTCTTTACTCAGGCTAAGGCGCTCATCGTGGCCTTCTAACTGGTAGCCAATGTTGGTGTAATCAAGCATTACGCCTTTTGGCTGACCTGTGGTACCAGAGGTATAGATAAGAGTCAGCAGGTCGTCCATGCTTGCATCAGCAAGACGCACGTCAAGTTCAGCTTGTTGTGCTTCAACGCCGCGCGCCATGAAATCAGCCCAAGATACCGCAAAGCTATGGCCTTGAAGATCGATATCATCAGACATCGCGACAACCACTTCTAGCTGTTCGCACTCTTCGAATAGGCTCACCGCCGCGTCAAATTGAACTTGCTCACCAACGAATAAGATCTTCACATCCGCATTTTGGATGATGTAAGACGACTGTGCTGCTGTGTTGGTTGGATAAATCGGCACAGTCACAAGACGAGCTTGTAAAGATGCAAAATCTGCCACGGTCCATTGAGGCATATTATTTGAATAGATACCGATCTTATCTTGAACTCTCAGTCCCTGAGCCAATAGTGCTAATGAAAGCGTATCGATTTGTTGTCCAAACTGCTCCCAGCTAATACCTTGCCATACATTGTCTACTTTGTGCTTCAAAGCTGTACGGTTGCCGCCTTGGGCAATTTGGTCACGAAGTCTTTTTACGATATGAAAATCTAAATTGGCCATCTCTTTACCTTTGGCTTACACCTGTAAGCTTTTTTGAGCGCACAAGTGTACCTCTGATCATGGAAAAGGCAACTGATGAAGCTCAAAGTTATAAGTAATAGTACGTCTCACGCTAAGTTTTCTATCAACAAAAATAGCAGGTACAAAAAAGCCCCAAGCCAGACTCCTAGCTTAGGGCTTATAAAACATAGGGATTAGTGTCTAGTTAAGTGCCACTACTTCGCCACAGATCATCATTAACTGATCTCGTAACCAAATGTGTCCTTTGTCCTTTTCACTTGATTCGTGCCAGCTTAGGAAGCCAGAAATCGCCGCATTATCGAATGGGAAATCTAGAATCTGAAGCTGCTCTTTGTTTGCTGCATGTTCTACCATCCAACGAGGAGCAATTGTTACTAGTTCAGATTGGCCTACAACGTAAAGAACGTTGCTTAAGCTCGTACCTTCGTAGAAAGGCGTGCAATCTAGGTCACGGTAAGCTTGCTCAGAGAAGCTACGTTGACCATGGATGCGAGACAGTTTTGCGTGCTTTTCGTTAAGCAGCTCTGCCGCAGAAACTTCACCGTTGATACGTGGGTGAGAAGCAGAAGCAACCACAACTAATTCGTCTTGGAAGATTTCAGTGCTTGAGAAGCCTTGCTCATCAAAACGAGCGTAATCAATAACGAAGTCGATTTCTTGGTAGCGCATACGCTCAGAAAGTTGACGATCGAATTCAGCATCCATGTGCAGTTTCACGCTAGGTGCTTGCTCGTTGATTGTCGACATAATCTTAGGAGCAAAACGCATATCACAAGGGCTGCAAATCGCTAGTTTGAACAGGCGAGAAGACGACTCTGGAGAGAACACAGAACTTGGTAGTTCGTTGCGTACTAACTGTAGCGCTTGGCGGATTGGACCAAACAACTGACGAGCACGTTGAGTCGGTTGAATACCACGACCTTGACGCATGAATAGTTCGTCGTTAAACATCACTTTTAGACGAGCAACAGCGTTACTTACAGCAGGCTGAGACATACCCAGATTGTGAGCTGCACGTGTAATGTTTTGCTCTTGCATAACTGCATCAAATACAGTCAAAAGATTTAAGTCGACTCCACGAAGTGTGCTTTCCATTCTGTAGCTTGCAATAGCACTCATTGCGTCTTTCTTATCTAACATTCAAGTTGCCTCTTGTCGGTTCGACAGCGTTAAATTGGTAATGGTATGAGAATAGATAACCACTAATTCTTATATTTATCAGACCGATGTTTTTCGGATTGACATTACTATTAACCAATGCATCTCGAGCTACCAACAAGATTGATAAAGAATAATTTTATTTTACCTTAATGATTAAACAACATCTAAAAATCAATTATTTATAGAGTTATAAAAAAACATAAAATGCGTCACTTATGAGTTTAATTTCGACTTATTTAGCTGTTCTATCGTTTGGTTACATTTGTTACAATTTATTGAACTCGTGAATTGTTCAACCGGTCAATTCAGAAATAGCACTTATGAGTTAGGTGAGCGATGCATAACTTGGAAAGTCGACCTTGTCCCAAAGTTGCTTTCTTAAATCATCTTGATTAGACCAATTCCCTGCTAATACCCACTCAACGAGTGCACTTGCCACGTCTGGATAGGTGACCACTTCGGCCTGTTTTTCACTGAGCCAAGCGCGCAAGATAGCCGCATCTAAAAACGTCATGGTTTGAGCTAACCCAAGGGCCTCTAGCGTCGCCACATTGCTCTGTTGTTCGAACTGTCCTTCGAGTGGTTTGAGAAGCAATTTCTTCCCCAAAGTTAGGGCTTCAGATGGCAATTCAAAGCCGCCATTTGCGACCACACCAGAGCACTGATTGAGGTCGAATTGAAAGCCCGCATGACTCAGTGGTTTGAACTCAATATTTTCAACTCGGCTATGCTCAATCACATCCGGGTGGTAACAGACAAAGTTTTGCGAAATGAACTTCATCAGCAGCTCTGAGATCGACTCAAGATCCTCAAATGGCAAATAGACCAACGTAAAGTCTTGTGCTGTTTTGGTTTGTTGCTCACCAACCAGCGTGTGAACGATAGGCGGCAAAATCGGCTGTTCAAAGTGATACCAGTGCAAGCCAATAGAGTGCTCGGTTGGGGCGAAATGTTGAATCACTGAATGTTCAATCCAGTTGCCCCCTTCTTTGGGTACATCATAACGAAACGCATTCTGGTGGCTTATCCCAATGCATGGCACACCTTGTCTCTTAGCCGCCCATGCAGTGACAGGCTCAAAATCATTAATCACTAAGTCATAAGGCGTAAGATCGATCTGGTTAATCTCACGGAGAAATCGCCAGATGTTGTTCTTCATGAATGTTTTGCCGTATTTAACCTGCCCCTGCTCGCTGTAAAAAGTTAAGCCGCTGCGGGTCTGATAGTTGCCAAACGCTTCCATCGAAAAGTATTTGCTCTCATCTCGCCCAGAGAACAGAAAATCGACATCAATATTTTGCTGACGAAAAGCGACGGCCATTGCTCTCGCTCGAGCGATGTGCCCATTTCCTGTGCCTTGTACGCCATATAAAATTTTCATGCATGTTCCTTTAAATTTACCACTTAAGCTCGGCAGTGGTTGCCAACAAAATAATTACAGGATGAAGCTGATAGCGAGGCTGGTACAAGCGATGCCCAAGGCTGCGCCAATCAGTACGTCCGTTAAAAAGTGCACACCGAGCAGGATTCGAGAGCCTGCAATCGCAGTTGCCCACACCAAGCTAAAGAGGTACAAGCTCGGATAGAAATGCCCGATTAGGGTCGCCATAACAAAAGCAGCAGCGGAATGCCCTGAAGGCAGACTGTATTTATCGGATGGCACAATATGAGAGTGAAGTAGTGAAGAGAATTCAGCTGGTCGACGGCGCTTGAGGGTATTTTTAGCAAACCAGTAAATAGGCAGTTCGATTGCGAAGGCGGTTAAGCCCACCAAAAGAAAGTCTCGACCGGTGTTGCTATCGACCAGCAGTGCAATCAAGGCAATCAAAACATAAAGGTGTCCATCTCCAGTATGAGACACCGCTTTACTGAGCGTTGCATGTTGCCCGCCATAGCGGTTGTTTAAACAGAAAACAGAAAATGCCACATCCCAGCGGACAATAGGTTCGATAGTACGCATACGATCTCCTTAACAATCCTTATTCAGTTAAGGCTCAAGTTATGCTCCTGAAATGACAGTTAAGTGACGTTTTGAATGAACTAAAATGAATTTTGAGGCGAATTGACCGCTTTCGCTAAGCAAGCTGATGAGGCCTAGAAACTGTCGATAAAAATAAAGCGACCCAAGGCCGCTTTATTCTTCTATGTTTTTACTTCTTTATATAAGCAAGCAAACGCTACTTCTATCGTGTTAATGGTTATAGCGTTCGCTAATGATAATAGTGCTCGCTAATGATAATAGCGCTAAAGGCTATAGCACTAAAAGTTATAGGGCTAATGGCTCGTGCTTTTTCACCAAACCGAAATCCGCCAATATCGCGTAGGCCGCTGGGATCATAAACAATACTAATAAGGTCGAGGCAAATATGCCGAATACGATCGAAATAACCAGTGGCTGGATAACCTGAGCCTGTAAGCTGGTTTCCGTCAACAGCGGTAGCAAACCTGCCGCAGTCGTCATTGAGGTCAAGAATACCGCTCGGAAACGCTCGCGACTGGCTTTCACCACCGAGTCATGCACGCTATCTCCCTCATCGACATGGTGACGAATGTACTGCACCAACAAGATGGAATCATTAACCACAATTCCGGCAAGCGACACAAAGCCCATCATGCTTGGCATACTCAAAGAATGGCCAAGTATCCAGTGACCAACGACCACCCCAATAAAAGCGAGTGGAATCGCTAACATCACGACCACAGGCTCTAAATAGCTTCTGAACTGATAGCTAAGAATCGCAAACACGCCGAATAAGCCGAGCAAGAATCCTTTGCCCATCGAAGCGCCAGTCTTGGCTGCATCCTTGGCCTCCCCTTCGAAATCAAAGCGTAAACCCGGGTACTTCTGAATAAGTTTGGCGGCTTCATCTTTTTGGAACTGAGCCAAAATCGCGGATGAACTCGCTTTCTTATTATCAATATCACCAAAGATACTGATGGTTCTCAACCCATCGATACGTTGGATTCGAACATAGTTACGCTGAAAATCTAACGTTGCCAATGTTGCTAATGGAATCTGACTGCCGTCTGCAGTGATGATTGGGAAGTTAGCCAGCTGCTGTAAATCACCCGCTTGTTCTTTATCAAGACGAACTTCAATCGAGATATTCTCAACACCGATTTGAATCTCATCCGCTGTCTGACCAAAGAAAGCCGCACGTAATTGGGAAGCGATCATCTGCCCATTCACATTGTAGGTTTCGGCTCCAGGGCGCAGCTTCACCAAGATCTCTTCTTTACCCATGCGCATGTCATCAAGCACGCCATGCACCCCATCAAACTGATTAAGGTACTCCTGAATATCCAAAGAAGCGGATTTCAATGCGCTCAGGTCATCGTGTTTGGCGCGGATTTCAATAGCACGACCGCCCGGCCCCATAGTCGGTTGCTTGAACACCAATGAAATAGGATCCGCTAAATCGCCAATATCCTCTCGCCACGCATCAATGAAATCATCGATAACCGTATTACGACTCTCTGCTCCGCGTAAATCTAAGCGCACTGTGGCTAAGTGCGGGCCGGATTCATTGGCATCGGCGTTAGCATTGAATTGGCTAGTTATGTGCTCGACCAGTGTATTGCCTTCTTCAACCTCTTCGCTCCATTGCTTGTTCAAACGCTCAGCAGACGCGACAATTTTGTCGACCACTTTCTCGGTTTGAGACAGTGATGCGCCCGGCGGAAGAATAATACGCGCCTCGGCAATATCGCCATCCAACTCAGGGAAAGGTTGAAACTTAACAACACCACCAGCAATCAAGGCGACTGAAAGCAACAACAGCGTAATCACTCCGCCCATAAAGGCGTAGCGGAAGGTCACGACTTTCTCAACCATGTTCATCAAAGTGGTATTACGGAAGTTCTCAAACTTCTCAAGCAACACCACTTTAAAGCGCAGCGCTGGCTTGTCATTTTTTTCTTTGTGTAATGAATGAGATAGGTGATTAGGTAGAATCAGGAAGGCTTCAATCAAGCTCAACGACAGCACCAAAATCAATACTTGAGGAACGGCCTTAAGCACAGCGCCCATCTCGCCATCAAGAAACAGTAAGCTACCGAAAATACACACAGTGGTTAAGAAAGAAGACAGTACTCCGGGAAGCACTTTCTTAACGCCGTTGTACACCGCATCATCGACGCTTTGTCCCCTATCTAAGTGGGAGGCTATCGATTCGGCTATCACGATGGCGTCATCCATCATAATACCGATTGCCATTAACAACCCGACCAGCGACATAATGTTGATCGACAAACCAAGGTTGGCCATTAAGAACAAGCCACCAAGGAAGGCCACTGGCAACCCTGCCGCCACCCAAAATGAATAACGTAAGCTGAAGAACAGCCACATGGTGGCGAACACCAGCACAATACCTTGCCAGCCATTGCTCACCATCATGGTTAGACGATCCCAAAGCACAGATGAGAGATCGTTGGTCATTTGTAGTGTCACGCCATCAGGAGCAATCGCGCTTTGATCTTCAACGAATCGTGTTACGTTCTCTTTGATTCGCAGCGCATCGTCTTCTTTGTTCTTACTGATCTTAAGCAGCGCTGAAGGCTTGCCATCAAATAGCACCTTTTGCTCATCAAGCTCAAAGCGGTCGGTTATTTTGGCTATGTCTCTCAAACGAATCACCGAGCCATTAGGCGCAGATCCAACCACGATGCTTTCCAGTTCAACAGGCGTAATTCGTCTCTCGTCGAAACGAATCAGAAAGTTTTTGTCTGGTGTTTCAACGTTACCACTCGGCAGTTTTACATTTTGACGGCCAATCTGATCCGCAATATCACCGACGCTCAAACCCAGCTGACGAATAGCTTGGGTATCCAGTTCCACTCGATATTGATGATCCGAGAAGCCGCTAACCTCGACCAAAGAGACATCGTAATCAAGCTTCATGGTGCGCTTAAGATCTTCCGCGTAGGCCTTAAGTTCCGGCCACGACGTTTCGGCTGTTATAGCGATATCGACAACCGGTTCATTCCAATCTAGCTCTTGAACAACAGGCGATTCAATCTCAGTTGGGAAATCATTGATCGAGTTGATCTGGGTTTGCACATCCACCAGCATTCGGCCGATGTCCGCTTTTTCATTTAACTTTAGAATTAAACGAGCGCTGCCTTCGATGGCTTCACACTGAGTTTCTTCAATGTTGGCTAAGCCGTCTACTGCATCTTCCATTCGCACACACAAGCTCTCTTCTACTTCTTGTGGAGAGGCGCCGGGATAAACAATCGCAGCCATAATGTAAGGCGGATCGTAAGCGGGGAAGGTTTCACGTTTGATGGTTGATAGTGAGCTTATACCCAAGATCAACAACCCAAGCATCAACAAGTTTGCTGCTGTTGGGTGCCGAGAGAAAAACTTGATCATGACGCACTCTCCTGAGTATCTGATTCAAGCTCAGCCTCTTCAGAGTTGGACTCTCTCAGTAACATGCCTTCTATTGCTGGCAGGACATCATTGAGAACCAGTTTATCTCCAGTTTGTAGCTCTCCACTCACAACCACTTGATTGTCTCTGCGATAAAGCACTTCAACATTGACCACTTGCAAACGCTGGTTGTCATCCATCAGGTAAACCTTATCACCATGCAGTGCTCGCTCTGGAACCACCCAACTTAGATTGGCGACACCCTCAATCTCAGCTTTGACAAACATACCGTTAACCAAAGGCGTCGCGCTGTCTGGTTGCAATTGTGAGTAATCTTGAGCGATCTCGAGAATAATCCCCGCCGTCGCTTGGTTTTCATCAACTGTTTCGCTGATTCTTGCCACCTTCGCTGGCCAACTGAGGTTCAGGTTGCCGCTGTTAAGTTGAATGCTTGCTTTGATTGGCGCTTCATAAGGATTAGGGATTCCTGCAGCATCGCGAGGAAATTGGTTAAAGCTGGAGGCTAAAGTTTGCATATCGTGAATAGAAAGTTGCGCCTCTACTTCCATGACATTAATCCCGTGAGCAATAAACATCTCCTGCTGAAGGTTTACTACTTGATTTTGTTCGATATCAACCTGAGCAATTCGCATCGCTCTTGGCAAAGTGATGGTGGTCTTATCGAGAGAGCGCTGCGCCTCTTTTACCTTAGACACGTTGACCTTAATCACCGCTTCCGCAACACGCTTTTCATCTGGCATCAACGCGATTTGGTTCGCGATATCTAATACCAACTTCTGCTGAGACAATGCGCTTTGTTGTTGCAGGTCGACATCCGATTGAGAGGTGAGCCCTTTCTTACGCAGATCCTGTTTACGTTGTAGCTCTTTATTGCTGATCACCAAACGATTCTTTTCGATCTTAAGAGTCTGATTAAGGTTGTCTTCTTCTTGATTCAATTTCGCTAATGAGGTTTGGCTTGATTTTAGATCCGCCTCTGCTTGTATCAGTTTCAATTCGTAATCCAATGGATCAACCTTGAGCACGACCGTTCCTGCAGGGATCACCTGGCCTTTTTCAAGATCTGGATGTCGATACACGATCTGTCCTGTCACCTCAGCAATCGCTTTCCATTCAACTTTAGGCACTACTTTGCCAAAGCCGACCGCTAACGGCGCTATCAGTTGTTGTTCTAGGCTCACAGTATCAACTAAGCGAGCCCTATCACCCGCAGGTTTGGTTGGAAGATCCGGCTTCAAGTTAATCGCGGCGACAAGGCCAATAACACCAACCGCAAGTGCTGGAAAGAAGAGTAGTTTTTTATTTATTTTCATTATCTTTGGTCCTGCACGGAAGAAGGGCTCGGTGCGTTAATAAAGCCTTCAGTCATCAATTGAATGTTGTGTTCGATTAAACGATTAAGAAATTCTTCATTAATCTCAATCCCATGAATTGCCAATAAAGGCGGCGGAGCGATGAAAGGAAACACCATCAAGCTTACATACGAAATACGGCACAATTTTGGATCCATGTTCTGTTTTAAGATGCCTTGTTCAACCAACTTTTCAAAAATGACATCTTGGGCTGGCTTTGCAACATCGAGGAAAACCTTTTCGAGCAACTCTCTTTGCACTTCAGAGGGAGGCATATTCATCACTTGGGCTATCAAGCGAGGAAACTTCGGCACTTTGACCATCTCTTTGTAGTAAGTCCGCATTAAATCAAGAAAGTTCTCATGACTGCTTTCATCAACGAGTCTCTGCATTTGTAATTGCATAGGGCGTAATGTTTCACGCAGCATCGCCTCAAACAATCCGGCTTTACTGCCAAAGTAATAGCGAATCATCGCAATATTCACACCCGCTCGCTCAGCAACTAAGCGAGTCGATACCTTGTCGTACGGTTGAACCACGAACAGATCTCGAGCGTGCTCAATGAGTAACTGCCGTACATCTAGATTCTGTTGAGGTCGCCCTGCTTTACGCGCTGCCATCACTGAGACCTATCCCTATAATTAATCACACGATTAATTATAGGGATAAATCGACATGGTTGTAGAAGATTAATTACTCACTATTTAATCAAATGATTAATTAATTTAGCCACCCTTTTAATTTTATTGGTGAATCGTTCCATCAAAAAGATTTACTACAAAGTTTTAACCTACACATCAGCCAAACGATAAACTAACCGCCCAGTACAAAACACTCAATCAGCTGATAACACCAGCAAACAACACGCAAGCAGCACAAACCAAAAAAAAACACCGCCAAAGCACGCTGATATTGGATTTTCTTGTTTGACGCTCAGAATAAATTGCGGTAAATATGGTGTTAACAGTTTATTTACGGATATTTGTGTAATGATTTTTTCTTCTTCTCGACTGCTGAAACTTCTCCTTATCGTGAACCAATCGCGCGGGTAAGTTGTGGGTCAAGAACTACACAAATATTAAAACCCGCGCTGAGCGGGTTTTTTTGTAACTGGCACTTTTAAAAGAACATCATTCTCAATAATAATTTGGATAGCAATCGATACAATATCGATATAAGGAAGCACCCATGAACGATCAAGTGATAATTTTTGATACGACTTTACGTGACGGCGAGCAAGCGTTGGCAGCAAGCCTTACGGTAAAAGAGAAATTACAGATCGCTTATGCACTTGAACGACTGGGTGTAGATGTTATTGAAGCGGGTTTCCCTGTGTCATCGCCAGGCGATTTCGAATCAGTACAAACCATCGCAAAAAATATTAAAGATAGCCGTATCTGTGCGCTTTCTCGTGCAGTTGCAAAAGATATCGATGCCGCTGCAGAAGCGCTAAAAGTGGCTGAGCAGTTCCGTATTCATACCTTCATTTCTACATCGACGGTTCACGTGCAAGATAAATTACGCCGCAGCTACGACGATGTTGTCGAGATGGCAGTGAAAGCGGTAAAGCATGCGCGCAACTACACTGACGATGTTGAGTTCTCTTGTGAAGATGCCGGTCGTACACCTATCGACAACCTATGTCGTATGGTTGAAGCCGCGATTAACGCGGGCGCAAAAACCATCAACATTCCAGACACCGTAGGCTACACAGTACCGAATGAGTTTGGTGGCATTATCCAAACGCTATTTGATCGCGTACCCAACATCGACCAAGCGATCATCTCTGTTCACTGTCACGATGACTTAGGCATGTCGGTTGCTAACTCAATTGCTGCCGTTCAAGCAGGTGCTCGACAAATTGAAGGCACAATCAATGGTATTGGTGAGCGTGCGGGTAACTGTTCTTTAGAAGAAATCGCAATGATCATCAAAACTCGTCAAGAGCTATTAGGTGTTCATACCGGTTTGGACCACAAAGAGATTCACCGTACCAGTAAATTGGTTAGCCAGCTTTGCCATATGCCAATTCAAGACAACAAAGCTATCGTCGGTGCAAACGCGTTCAGCCACTCTTCAGGTATTCACCAAGATGGCATGCTAAAGAACAAGAACACTTACGAGATCATGACTCCTGAGTCTATTGGCTTGAAAAACAAGGCATTGAACCTAACAAGTCGCAGTGGTCGTGCAGCCGTTAAGAGCCACATGGACGCAATGGGCTACAAAGACAATGAGTACAACCTAGATTCATTGTACGAAGACTTTTTGAAACTGGCTGACCGTAAAGGCCAAGTATTCGATTACGACCTAGAAGCACTAATGCACTTCGCAAATCTACGTGACGAAGATGACTTCTATAAACTTAACTACCTAAGCGTACAATCTGGTAGTGTTATGTCTACCACCAGCATCAAGCTGCAATGTGGTGATGAAGAGAAATGCGAAGCGGCTGTCGGTAACGGCCCGGTTGATGCTTTATACCAATGTATCTACCGCTTAACGGGTTACGAAATTGCATTGGATAAATTCGACCTTACCGCGAAAGGTGAAGGCGAAGATGGCTTAGGCCAAGCTGATATTATTGCGAACTACAAAGGCCGCAAGTACCACGGTACAGGCGTTTCAACGGATATCGTTGAGGCCTCTGGTCAGGCGCTACTGCACGTTATTAATAGCATTCAACGCGCAGACACCATTGCTGAAATGAAACAGCAAAGAATCGCAACAGTTTAAACACCCAATAACAGAGCCCTAGAGCCGATGTTATTGGCTTTAGGGACAAAATTTAAAACGAGCTAAATAGCTCAGTAACAAAGAATTAAAGGATTAACATGACTGATAAATCATACAAAATTGCCGTACTACCTGGTGATGGCATTGGCCCAGAAGTAATGCAACAAGCACATAAAGTGCTAGACGCGATCGAAAAGAAGCACGCGATTAGCTTTTCTCGCGAAGAGTATGATGTTGGTGGTATTGCAATTGATAACCACGGCTGTCCACTTCCAGAAGCAACAGTCACTGGCTGTGAAGAATCTGACGCAGTACTTTTTGGTTCTGTTGGCGGTCCTAAATGGGAACACCTTCCACCGAACGACCAACCAGAGCGTGGTGCCCTACTTCCTCTACGTAAACACTTCCAACTGTTCTGTAACCTACGTCCAGCTCAAATCCATAAAGGTCTAGAGTCTTTCTCTCCTTTACGTGCTGACATCTCAGGTAACGGTTTCGACATCGTGGTAGTCCGTGAGCTAACAGGCGGTATCTACTTCGGCCAACCTAAAGGCCGTGAAGGCGAAGGCGCAACTGAAAAAGCTTTTGATACAGAGGTTTACCACCGCTACGAAATCGAACGTATTGCAAAGATTGCGTTTGAATCGGCACGCCTACGTAACAAAAACGTTTACTCAATCGATAAAGCGAACGTTCTACAGAGCTCTATCCTATGGCGTGAAGTCGTTGAAGAGATCGCAAAAGATTACCCAGATGTCACGCTAAACCATATGTACATCGACAACGCGACCATGCAGCTAATCAAAGATCCATCTCAGTTTGACGTAATGCTATGTTCAAACATCTTTGGTGACATCATCTCTGATGAGTGTGCAATGATCACAGGTTCGATGGGTATGCTTCCTTCTGCAAGCTTAAACGAAAGCAACTTCGGCCTATATGAACCAGCAGGTGGCAGCGCACCAGATATCGCAGGTAAGAACATTGCAAACCCAGTCGCGCAAATTCTTTCTGCAGCACTAATGCTTCGTTACAGCCTAGGCGAAGAAGCAGCAGCACAAGACATCGAAGCAGCGGTATCGAAAGCACTTTCTGCAGGCGAGCTAACGGCAGACCTTGCAGGTAAGAACGAAGCACTGACTACCTCAGAAATGGGTGACAAGATCGCTGAGTACATCTTAGCTTCATAAGCGAGATGCTTAGATTAGAAGCAAGTACATAAGAATAATATCAAGCCAAGTCTGCTTAAACCGCATGACTTGGCTCGAAACAAACACTGGGACTGATGCTCCCAAGGAAGAAAGCTATGTCGACAAACCAGCAAGCAAAAACCTTATACGAAAAAGTTTATGACGCTCACGTTGCAGTTGCAGCGAAGGGCGAAACGCCAATTCTTTATATCGATCGCCACTTAGTCCACGAAGTAACGTCGCCACAAGCCTTTGATGGCCTGCGTGAAAAAGGTCGTAAAGTTCGCCAAGTAGGCAAAACCTTCGCGACCATGGATCACAACGTATCGACACAAACTAAAGACATCAACGCTTCTGGTGAGATGGCTCGTATCCAAATGGAAACGCTATCGAAGAACTGTGAAGAGTTTGGTGTCACGCTTTACGACCTAAACCACAAATACCAAGGTATTGTGCACGTAATGGGCCCTGAGCTAGGTATTACTCTGCCGGGCATGACCATCGTATGTGGTGACTCGCACACGGCTACACACGGTGCATTTGGTTCACTAGCATTCGGTATCGGCACTTCAGAAGTGGAGCACGTTCTAGCTACGCAAACGCTAAAACAAGCTCGCGCTAAAACCATGAAGATCGAAGTAAAAGGCAAGGTTACTCCTGGCATCACTGCAAAAGACATCGTGCTAGCGATCATCGGTAAAACAACGGCTGCTGGCGGTACTGGCTACGTAGTTGAATTCTGTGGTGAGGCAATTACCGACCTTACGATGGAAGGTCGTATGACAGTATGTAACATGGCAATCGAGCTTGGCGCTAAAGCAGGCTTAATCGCTCCAGATGCAACGACATACGAGTACATCAAAGGTCGTAAGTTCTCTCCAGAAGGCGAAGACCTAGAAGCAGCAATCGAATACTGGGATACGTTAAAAACCGATGCTGATGCAGAATTCGATGCAGTTGTTACATTAGAAGCGGCAGACATCAAACCACAAGTCACTTGGGGTACCAACCCAGGTCAGGTTATCTCAGTAGACACACCAATCCCTGCACCAGAAAGCTTCGCAGACCCTGTAGAAAAAGCATCAGCTGAAAAAGCGCTGGCTTACATGGGTCTTGAAGCCGGTAAATCTCTATCTGATTACAACGTAGATAAAGTGTTCGTGGGTTCTTGTACTAACTCTCGTATCGAAGACATGCGTGCAGCAGCAGCGGTAGCGAAAGGCCGTCAAGTAGCGAAACATGTTCAAGCGCTTATCGTTCCGGGTTCAGAGCAAGTTAAAGCACAAGCTGAGGCTGAAGGCCTAGATAAGATCTTCATCGAAGCAGGCTTTGAATGGCGTTTACCGGGTTGCTCTATGTGTCTTGCGATGAACAACGACCGTCTAGGTCCACAAGAGCGCTGTGCTTCTACATCAAACCGTAACTTTGAAGGTCGCCAAGGCCGTGATGGTCGTACGCACCTAGTTAGCCCAGCAATGGCAGCCGCAGCGGCTATCGCTGGTCACTTTGTCGATATTCGTGAACTTTAATTAGAGGATTTAACATGTCAGGTTTTCAACAACACACCGGATTAGTCGTTCCTCTAGATACGGCCAACATCGATACTGATGCGATCA
The DNA here is from genome assembly GCF_041468865.1 of Vibrio sp. 10N.286.52.C3. Taxonomy (NCBI): domain Bacteria; kingdom Pseudomonadati; phylum Pseudomonadota; class Gammaproteobacteria; order Vibrionales; family Vibrionaceae; genus Vibrio; species Vibrio sp. 10N.286.52.C3. The sequence goes on from NZ_JBFRJM010000001.1 coordinate 166,303, forward strand.
TTCCAAAGCAGTTTCTACAGAAAGTAAACCGCATCGGTTTTGGTAAGCACTTGTTCCACGATTGGCGCTTCCTAGACGATGCAGGCCAACAGCCAAACCCTGATTTTGTAATGAACGAAGCTCGCTACCAAGGCGCTTCAATTCTTTTAGCTCGTGAAAACTTCGGTTGTGGTTCATCTCGTGAACACGCACCGTGGGCGCTTGCCGATTACGGTATCCAAGTAATGATCGCACCAAGCTTTGCCGACATTTTCTACGGTAACTCGATCAACAACCAAATGGTGCCAGTTCGATTGACTGAGCAAGAAGTGGATGAGCTATTCCAATTCGTTGAAGCGAATGAAGGTGCAGAAATTACGGTTGATCTAGAAGCAATGAAAGTCAGCGCGAACGGCAAAGAGTACTCGTTTGAAATTGATGAGTTCCGTCGTCACTGCTTACTGAATGGTTTAGATAATATCGGCCTTACACTTCAACATGCCGATAAGATCTCAGAGTTTGAAGCTAAGATTCCTAGCTTCCTAAAATAATGAGACGTTTCTGAATAAATCTAAAGGTTGGCCAAGTGCCAACCTTTTTTATTTGGCTAAGCTTTTAACTTAACTTCATATGTTTATTTAAATGAAGAGCAATGAAAGAAAATGGTAAGCCTTAAGGTCTTAGTAGTCAGTCATCAGGAGAATGCCATGAAACAACTACTTTTTATTGTCAGCCTACTTTTCTCAACCTTAGCTTGGTCTGCGCCTAAATCCGATCTTTGGCCATACTGGAAGCAAAGCGACGAAACCAACCTAGAACAGGTATCTCATCAAGATTGGCAGCAATTCCTCGATAGCTACTTGGTTAAACAGGGGCAAAATACGTTAGTTAGCTATAAAGCGGTGAACACTGCCGATAAGACCAAACTTAAGCAATACATCAAGCAACTCGAACAGGTGAATCCGCTCAACTATTCAAAAGCGGAGCAGTATGCCTACTGGGTTAATCTATATAACGCCGTGACTGTCGATTTGATTCTTGATGCCTACCCGATCAAATCCATAACTAAACTTGGCGGACTATTTAGTTTCGGTCCGTGGGGAGATGATGTGGTAGTCGTTAATGGGAAATCACTGACACTCAATGACATTGAACACCGAATCCTAAGACCAATTTGGCAAGATCCTCGCACGCATTATGCAGTGAACTGTGCCAGCCTAGGTTGCCCTAACTTACAACCTGACGCTTTTACCTCTAAAAATACTGAAGCCTTGCTAGAGCAAGCTGCAACTGAGTTTGTAAGCAGTGACAAAGGCGTGATGGTTACAAACAATAAGCTTCAACTATCATCGATTTACGAATGGTTTGCTGTGGATTTTGGTACGAAGAAACAGCTTATTCAGCACTTAGAACAATATCGAATTGAAGCAGTAACCAATACTCAAAACATCAGTTATGAATACGATTGGTCGCTCAACCAAGCAAACTAGCTCTAAGGCTAAAGTTGATCACTAAAGTAAAAAAGAGGCTAGAGGTTTTTATTAACCTCTAGCCTCTTCTCAATTCTTTGACCGTATTTCTACAATTAAAAGCTTGAGCTCGGTTGCTGCAAGAACTCAATCTCTTCGGGAGTCGAAGCTCGCCCTAACACCTCATTACGGTGCGGATAGCGACCAAATCGCTCAATGATAACCTTGTGCTTAAACTCAAAGTCCAGATTATGCTCTAATCCCGTTTGAGAAAAGAGTTCCACGGCTTGTTCATGGACTAACAAAGATTCACTGTGCATATAAGGCATATACAGGAAGCTTTTCTGTTGCTCGTTAAGCTGGTGATCAAAACCACCCGCTACCGCCTCTTGGGCTAGAGCCAACGCCATCGGATCAGCAGAAAATGCTGTCGGACTTTTTCTACCAATATTTCGAGAAAACTGATCAAGTACGATAATCTCAGCCAATCGTCCTTGCGCAGTTTGGCGCCACTCAAATAGCTCGCCTTGAATGGCTGCTTTATGCAATTCAGAAAATCGAGACTCTATCAAAGTGTCAATCTCGGCGCCGCCAGTAAACCAATCTTTAGGCGTCAACTCATCGAACCAAAACTCTAGAACATCCTGATACGTTACCGTCATATAATTCCCTTTAATAAAAAACCGAGTAACTTTGTTATTACTCGGTTTAGTGTTCAATTACTTAAAACCTTTTACTTTCTTTATCAGGTCATAAGCATTCTGAATTTCTTGCGATTTCTCTTTCGCAACATTCATCATCTCAGGCGGTAAGCCCTTCGCCATCAGTTTATCTGGGTGATGTTCATTCATCAGCTTGCGGTAGGCTTTCTTCACCTCTTTACCGTCAGCACTTTCACTCACACCAAGAACCTTATATGCGTCGCCAAGTTGGTTCTGTTGCGAAGCCTGTTGCCAACCTGATGATTGCCCATGACCCTGATGGCCACCAAAGCTTCCACCTTGCTGTTGGAAACGGAACGCAGCTTCTTGCATCTGCAAGCGGCGTTCTAGTTGTGCTGCCGAAAACCCAAGCCCTTGCGCTATTTTATGCAGAACTTGACGTTCACTCGGGTGCAAACTTCCATCCGCAAATGCGGCAGATACCTGAAGCTCTAGAAAGAACTGCAGAAGATCAAAACGACCACCCGATGAGATTTTAACTCGCTCAAGTACGTCGTTCAGAGGGAAGTCGCTCTCTTTGCCGTCACGGAATGCATCTTGCGCTGCTTTACGCTGTTCGCCATGCAGGTTCATACGCTCCATCATGGTAGAAGCGAGTTGAATCTCTTCTGGCGTTACCTGCCCTTTCGCTTTAGCAACGTGCCCCATAACCGCAAAAGCGGATTTAAAAAACTCGTTCTGTCTTTCTGCTTGGCTTGGACCTCGACCAAAACCAGAGCTATTGAAGCCTGATTGGTTCAATCCGCGAGCTTTATCGAATTGGTGTCCTAAAAACAGACCAAAAACTAAACCGAGTGGCCCTCCAAATAAAAAGCCAAAAAACGCGCCCAAAATTTTGCCAAATATTTGCATTATGTGTTCTCTATCTATGAATTTTATCTGAGTAATGCTGTCTGATGATGCTGAATGCTATTATTTCCTTTATCATAAGGAAAATGCTTTATTAATTGGATTGATACTAGATCAACCCTTCATCTAGTGACACAGGATAGTTCAACTTCATGCAATCTTTTTCCCGCACCTTGTTAGCCGCGTCTATAAGTACGGCGTTATACGTGTCGACAACTCAAGCTGAAACAATCACCGATAGTAGTGTGCAGGAAATGCCCTCTATAGATCAATGCTTGATCGAGCCCGCTGCAGAAAACGAGACACAGCTACCCGCTCATGTTGAGTCAGATCGCTTAGAAGCTATCAATGGTGACAAGGCAATATACTCAGGTGACGTAGTCGTTACGCAAGGGAACAAGACCATCCTTGCAGATAACGTAACCCTGCACCAACAAGAAAATATCGTTGTAGCTGAAGGCAACGTAAACTTTAGTGATGGTCAAATCAAATCTATCTCAGACAGAGCGACCAATAATCTGACTACAGATGAAATGACGCTTGAGAACACCGATTACGAATTCCTTTGCGAGCCCGGTCGCGGAGATGCTGTTTATATAGCAAAAACAGGTAAAGCGGTTTATGAGATTGAAGATGGCTCCATTACCTCTTGCCCTATCGGCGATAATGCTTGGCGTCTAAGAGCATCGAGCATCAGTGTCGACCAAGACGAAGAACAAGCCACTTTTTATAATCCACGTTTTGAAATCCAAAGTGTTCCCGTCTTTTACTTACCTTACTTAACAGTACCGGTGGGTGATACACGTAAAACCGGTTTCTTGTACCCAACAGTTTCGTATGGTTCAAGCGATGGTTTTGAAGCTGAAATCCCAGTTTATTGGAACTTAGCACCAAACTACGACTTGGAAACCACCTTCAAGTACATGCAAGAACGTGGCACTCAACTTAATAGTAAATTCCGTTACTTGAGCGATTTTGGCTCAGGTAGTATCGAGTCTGAATATTTGCCGGATGACAAAAAATACTCAGAAAAAGGTGACCGTTGGGGTGCTCAACTCCAACATTCAGGGATATTCCAGCAATCGTGGTTGTTTGAAGTCGACTATTCAAAAGTCAGTGATATTGATTACTTTACCGATCTAAGTTCTGGTATTGGTAACCGTGAAGATGGCCAACTACTTCAGGAAGGCCGAGCGACATACCGTTCCCAAAACTGGGATGCATCGGTACTTGTTCGAGATTTCCAAGTTCTGACTACAAGCAATAACCTACCTTACCGCCTAATGCCACAGCTAGAGTACAATTACTATGCTCCTGAAGTGATGGAGTATTTAGATTTCGACATGATCAGTCATGTCTCAATATTTGATACCGACGCTGCAGGTAAACCATCTGCGAACCGTATTCACGTGGAACCTGGCATTACCATTCCTGTAGGCAATACTTGGGGTACTTGGACAACAGAAGCTCGACTACTTGGTACTTACTATCAACAAGACCTTGATGGCGTTGATACAGGTGCGGGTTCTGATTATGAAGGCTTAGAAGAATCGGTAAGCCGAGTTATTCCAGAGTTTAGAAGCCACGCAGGTATCGTTCTTGAACGTGATACAAAAATTGTGGGCAATTACACTCAAACACTCGAACCTCAAGTTCAGTATCTTTACGTACCAGAAGAAGATCAAAGTGACATTGGTCTTTACGATACGACACTACTGCAGACCGATTACTATGGTCTATTTAGAAGCCGTAAATATAGCGGTGTTGATCGTATCGCATCTGCGAATCAAATTAGTTATGGTGCATCATCTCGTTTCTTCGATGATGAGTATAAAGAGCGCCTCAATATCTCTTTCGGTCAAATTTTTTATATCGACAAAGATACAAAACAGACTTTAGACAACGACGATTCAGGCAAAAAAACTAATTACTCGTCTTGGGCTATTGAAATGGATTTCAACTATGATGACTACCTGTTCTACCATGGTGGCGTGCAATACGATATCGATACTACTGCAATGCAACTTGCAAACAGCACATTAGAATATCGCTTCGCAGGCGGTTACATACAAACCAACTACCGCTATGTAACAGAAGAGTACATAAATGAAACTGTAGATTTTGACGTATCATCCATAACAAGAGATGGTATTTCGCAAGCGGGTTTACTTGGTTCCTACCAAATTTCACCGAAATGGAGCACCAGTGCTCAATATTTCTATGACTTAACCACACAAGAAGATCTAGAGTGGTTAGCTCGTTTAAACTATAGATCGGATTGTTGGTACATCGGCTTTACCTATAGTAACCGTTTGACAAATAACATTAGTGACCCGAATACCACACCTGAATACGAAAACAACTTCAGTGTGAACTTCGGTATTGTTGGCTTTGGTACCAATATCGGATCTGATTCCGGCGCTATTGGTGATAGCAGTTCAGATAACTCTTTGAGCTACGGTCGCCCATTCTTCTTAAATAACTAATTTTCTTTATTGATAACACATCAGTAAATTTAAAGGATTACACATGACATTGTGGAAACGCACATTAATTGCTATTGCAGCGACTTGTACTTTATCAACAAGCTTTGCAGCACCGGTTGAGCTAGACAGCGTAAAAGTTATCGTTAACGAAGGCGTTATCTTACAAAGCGACATCGATGCTTCGATGAAGACACTGCGTGCCAACGCAAAAAAAAGCGGTCAAACACTGCCATCGCAAGATGTGCTCAATGAGCAAGTACTAGAAAAACTGATCATCGATACTATTCAAACTCAAGAAGCAGAACGTATCGGTGTTCGTATTGATGATGCTCGACTTGATCAAGCAATTGAAGGTATCGCTAAAGACAACAACCAAACGGTAGAACAACTTACCGCATCGGTTGCTGAAGAAGGCCTTAGCTACAATGCATTTCGAGAGCAAGTAAGAAAAGAGATTGCAGCAAGTGAAGCTCGTAACGCCTTAGTTCGTCGCCGTATCAATATTCTTCCTGCGGAAGTTGATAACCTAGCAGATATCTTAGCGCAAGAGACTAACGCGACCGTTCAATATAAAATTGGCCACATTCAACTGCGCTTTAATGATGACCAAACCAAAGAAGAGTTAGAAGCTCAAGCTACTGAACTGGTTGAAGAACTGAACTCAGGCAAAGATTTCAGCACCATGGCATATACTTACTCTAAGGGTCCTAAAGCGCTGCAAGGTGGTGATTGGGGTTGGATGCGTAAAGAAGAGATGCCAACCATTTTTGCTGACCAGATCAAAATGCAAAATAAAGGCAGCATCATCGGTCCTTTCCGTAGCGGTGTAGGTTTCCACATTCTAAAAATTGAAGATGTGAAAGGCTTAGAAACCGTAGCAGTAACGGAAGTGAATGCTCGTCATATCTTGATTAAGCCAACCGTAATCTTGAGTGACGATGGCGCGAAAGAACAACTTGAAGAGATCACGCGCCGCGTAAACACAGGTGAAGCGAGCTTTGGCGACCTTGCACAGCAATACAGCCAAGATCCAGGTTCTGCAGTACAAGATGGTGAGCTAGGCTACCAAACACCAGATTTGTATGTACCAGAATTCAAACACCAAGTAGAAACGCTACCAGAAGGCAAAATCAGTGCGCCATTCAAAACCGTACACGGTTGGCACATTGTTGAAGTACTAGACCGTCGCGAAGTCGACCGTACCGATTCAGCTTTGAAAAACAAAGCTTACCAAATTCTATTTAACCGTAAATTCAACGAAGAAGCTGGTGCTTGGCTACAAGAAGTAAGAGCAAGTGCCTTTGTTGAGATGGTTGAGGACGACCAAGATGACAACAACTAAACGTATTGTCATAACCGCAGGTGAACCAGCAGGGATAGGCCCAGATTTAACTTTGGCTCTATCTCAAGAAAGTTGGCCTCATCAACTCGTGGTTTGTGCTGATAAAACACTGCTATCCGAGCGAGCTAAAATTCTTGGTATCGAAGTCGATCTTCTGGACTACGATGCAAATGCAGCTAAGCAACCGCAACGCGCTGGCACACTGGTAGTGAAACACGTTCCACTTGCTGAAACGGCAGTTGCAGGTCAACTCAATGAGGCTAATGGTCATTACGTATTAAATACTTTAGAAACCGCAGCAATTGGCTGTATGAATGATGAATTTGATGCTATTGTCACCGGCCCCGTTCACAAGGGTGTAATTAACCGAGCTGGCGTTGCTTTTAGCGGCCATACCGAGTTCTTTGCAGAGAAGTCCAATACACCACTGGTGGTGATGATGTTGGCAACTGAAGGGCTGCGTGTTGCGCTAGTAACAACGCACATCCCACTAGCTTATGTATCTCAAGCTGTGACCGAAGACAGATTAGAGCAAATTATTGCTATTCTAAATAAAGACTTGGTTGAAAAATTTGCTATTGAGAAACCAACTATCTATGTGTGTGGCTTGAATCCACATGCTGGTGAAGATGGTTGTTTAGGGCGTGAAGAGATTGAAACCATCACCCCGACGCTAGAAAAAATTCGCCAAGAAGATGGCATCAATTTAGTTGGCCCATTGCCAGCAGACACCATCTTTAATGAAAAATATTTGCAAGATGCAGATGCTGTTTTAGGTATGTATCACGACCAAGTACTCCCGGTATTGAAATACAAAGGGTTTGGTCGCTCAGTGAACATCACGCTTGGCTTACCGTTTATTCGCACATCAGTCGACCACGGTACCGCCTTAGACTTGGCAGGGAAAGGCCAAGCCGATACAGGGAGCTTTAGAACAGCGCTCACGCACGCCATTGAATTAGTAGAGAAAAAGCAATGAGAAATGATGTCCACTTAGGGCACAAAGCGCGTAAACGTTTTGGTCAAAACTTCCTTAACGATCCATACATTATTGATGGCATCGTATCGAGTATTAACCCACTACCAGGTCAAAACTTGGTAGAGATCGGTCCTGGTCTAGGCGCAATTACTGAGCCTGTGGGTAAGCTTGTCGATAAATTTACTGTTATCGAATTGGATAGAGACCTTGCAGAACGTCTTCGTAACCATCCAGATCTGGCTGATAAGCTAACGATCCGTGAAGGTGATGCGATGAAGTTTGACTTCCAAGAACTGGTTAAGCCAAACAATAAGCTACGTATCTTCGGTAACTTGCCATACAACATCTCTACACCATTGATGTTCCACCTTTTTGAATTCCATAAAGACGTGCAAGACATGCACTTTATGCTTCAAAAAGAAGTGGTTAACCGTCTAGCTGCTGGCCCTGGCAGTAAAGCTTACGGTCGTCTTACTGTAATGGCTCAATACTACTGTAAAGTAACGCCTGTGTTAGAAGTTCCACCAACGGCCTTCGTTCCGCCACCGAAAGTAGACTCAGCAGTCGTGCGCCTACAGCCATACGAAGTGCTGCCTTATCCGGCAAAAGATCTGAAATGGCTAGATCGCGTATGTCGTGAAGGCTTTAACCAACGTCGTAAAACAGTTCGTAACTGCTACAAGAGCTTAATCGATAAGGAAGTGCTTGAAGAGCTAGGTATCAACCCAAGCATGCGTCCTGAGAACTTAACGCTCGAGCAGTTTGTCGACATGGCAAACTGGTTGTACGACAGTCATAACGCTGACAAATAAATAAAAAAGGCTCCTACACTTCGGTTAGGAGCCTTTTTTATGTAATACTTTAATTACATTAAGTATATCAACAACAAAAGGTGCGAATATGGATATATCTACGCCTTGTATCAAATGCCAGGTTCACTCTAAGTACATAGAAGAACAATCTGAGCCAACGAAGAATCGTTATGTCTTCGCCTACATTATTACCATCAAAAATCTAAGTAAAACAACGGTGCAACTTATGTCTCGCCGCTGGTTAATTACCGACTCTAACGGCAAGCAGCTCACCATTGAGGGTGATGGTGTAGTTGGCCAACAACCCGTGATTGAAGCCAACGACGAGTACACCTACACAAGTGGTACGGTCATCGAAACCCCTGTTGGCGTTATGCAAGGTCACTATGTGATGACCGATAACAAGGGCATTGATTTTATTACCGAAGTTGACCCATTCAGACTCGCAATCCCTAATATTCTTAATTAGCCGTACATCCGTATCTACAGGAAATTATTGTGTCGAATTACATTGTCGGAGACATCCAAGGGTGCTTCGACGAACTTCAAGGACTACTTGAAAAAATTAACTTTGATAAACACCAAGATACTTTATGGGTCGCCGGAGACTTAGTTGCTCGAGGCCCTAAATCATTGGAGACGTTACGCTTTATTCGTAACCTTGGTGACGCAGCTAAGGTTGTATTAGGCAACCACGACTTACATCTTCTGGCGGTGTCCTTAGGACTATTTCCAGCGAAACCAAAAGATAAGACTCAAGCGATTCTTGATGCTGAAGATCGTGAACTGCTAATCGAATGGTTAAGACAACAGCCTTTGCTTCAAGAACACCCAGAGTTCGTGATGTGCCATGCGGGTATCTCACCGCAGTGGAATCTAGAAAGAGCACGTGTTGAAAATCGAGAGATCGTATCCTTGTTAAAGTCCGATAAATGGCAATGGCTAATCGAAAACATGTACAGCAACGCGCCTGATTTATGGCATCAGGATTTACATGATATTGAGCGCTATCGCTATGCGATCAATAGCCTGACAAGAATGCGTTTCTGTTTTGAAGATGGCCGTCTCGACATGGCATGTAAGCTACCACCGAATGAGATTACCGATGAACCATTAGTGCCATGGTTTGACCTTCCGCAACGCATAAAGCTCGATAAAACCGTTGTTTTTGGACACTGGGCTGCGCTTGAAGGCTATAACGGAAAAGACGTAATTGGACTTGATACTGGATGCGTCTGGGGAGGTGAATTGACAATTCTTCGCTGGGAAGATAAACAGTTTTTCACTCAGAAAGCGCTATAAAGATACGAGAAACTTGCGCTACCTTGGTAGGGTAACGCAAGCATTTTTCAGAGACTAGCTATTGATAACCACAGTTAACGCTCGAGAATCACAAACTCCATGTTGTGTTTGTTTTTCTCGTCAGCTTGATAGCTCTCGTTAAAGCTCTGCTTCCAACCTTCACCCCAGTCAGGAAATTGTGTATCTCCATCGACGGCGAAATCGATGTAAGTCAGATACAACTTGTCCGCTTTAGGTAAGCAGCTCTCATAAATAGAGCCGCCACCAATGATCATCACCTCTTCAACATCACTGAGTAGCTCTAGAGCCTGTTCAATAGAAGTTACCGTCGTTACACCTTCAATCTTTAAACTCTCATCACGGCTGATTACGACATTCAACCGACCCGGCAAAGGGCGTCCAATAGAATCGTAGGTCTTACGTCCCATCACGACTGGTTTACCCATAGTCGAGCGTTTAAACCATGCAAAATCCGCAGGTAAATGCCAAGGCATCTGATTGTCTTTACCAATTATACGGTTGTTTGCCATTGCCGCTATCATGCTGATGATCATAAATCGAAAGTCCTGTCCCTAAAAAGAAAATTAACGCTAAACGATAGGTCTACGGCGATAGAATAACAGCCCTGGCACAGCTAAGCCAACCGCCAACCCTGCGATAATGAACATCGATTTTAAAAAGTTCTCCATCAACATTGCCAACAACTCAGGCGTGTAGCCTGCCCTGTTAATCTCCACCATCGCAATCATCGCCTTGAAGGCGAACACACCTGGCACCATAGGAATTAGAGCTGCAACCGTAAACACCTTCGGATGTGCTAACAGTTTATGTGACCAATGAACCCCTATCATACCAACCACGGTTGCGGCGAAGAACGTCGCCCATTCGATTGGAATACCAAAGTGCATCATCAGATACCGGCTACCATGACCGATAGAACCACCGAGTGCACAATAAATTAAAGCACGTTGCGGAACGTTAAACACCAATGCAAACCCAACCGCAGGAATAGCGGCGAAAAACATATCGTTGAGCAGACCTAAAAACAGTTCGAAAATACTCATTAGCTTGCCCACCCCCAAACATCTGATAGACTCATCGCCGCGACAATGCCCAAGCTCGTCGCCAGAGTTAATAAGCTGGCCATGGTAAAGCGCGCTAACCCCATATTAATATGGCCTTTAAGCATATCAGCGACGGAGTTAATCAGAGGAAAACCAGGTACTAACATTAATACAGATGAAGCCATCACGATCGTGGGTTGGCCGCCAATATTGTAAAGTACGGCTTGAGCTGAAATGGTCGTGGTAACGAATGCTGTGATAGCAAAGTTTAATAGCGGATTGAAATGGCGGTGCCCAATCTCTTGCCTGACGATCATACCGCAAGCTGAAGCAATAAAAGTCATCATGAAGACTTGCCAGTCTCCGCCCGCAAGGTGGCTAAAAGAGGCGCACGACAACCCTATCATCACAACCACTAACCAACGGTTGTAGCGCTCGGGGCTGATGTTTTGAATCTTTTTATACGCCAAATCATAATCGAGAATTCCCTTCTCCATCATGATGCAAATGCGTTGAATGTCGGTGATAACCTGCATGTTAATGCCACGATCAGCACAACTTCGAGTAGTGGTAATACAGTGATCATCCATTACGGTAGTTACAACAAGCGCATTGGCTGACAGTGCGACTTCAACCTCATTCACCCCACAAGCAATACCGATGCGACGCATGATATCGCCGACCAGTGTGCTCTCTGCCCCGTGCGCCAATAACATTTGTCCTGATTGAGCGACGAGTCTTGAGATCGCTCTTTGCTTTGATGCCATGATTTCCTTCCCATAGGCGTTAATTATCTAAAGATAAATTTTGCATAAAAAACAGTAAGACGTCATGATTTAGATACAAAAAAACCGCAATTTTCATTGCGGTTTAATAAAACTATCAGTGTACTTGTAAGAAGCGACCGATGCGTTATGAGAAACTAAGAGGATTAGTCACGAACATAGATAACATGGCCGTCATCCTCTTCGTCATCCCAATCGTCCCAATCGTCGTCATCTTCAGTAACGACATTCTTACCGCTCATCGCATCTTTATGGTAGTCATCCCACATAAAGTCTACTTTTTCTTCTTCTTCAACTTCTACAACTTCACGAGGTAGGTTTTCCATAAACTCACCTAGTTTGAAGCAAAGATCTTTGGTGCCGATTTTATTCACAGCAGAGATCTTGAAGTACTCGCCTTCCCAGCCCAAAGCATCGATGATTTCTTGAATCTTTTCGTCTGCTTCGTCTTCTGGCATTAGGTCAACTTTATTGAACACTAACCAGCGAGGTTTTTGTGAAACTTTTTCACTGTATTGCTCAAGCTCATCGATGATCGTTAGTGCATTCTGAATAGGATCAGATTGATCGATCGGCATAATGTCGATCATATGCAGAAGAACACGACAACGCTCAAGGTGCTTAAGGAATCGGATACCAAGGCCAGCGCCATCAGCTGCGCCTTCGATTAGTCCTGGGATATCGGCAACAACGAAGCTCTTTTCAGGGACAACACTTACCACACCCAAGCTTGGGATCAAAGTAGTGAACGGGTAATCAGCCACTTTTGGTTTCGCAGCAGATACTGAACGAATAAAAGTAGATTTACCTGCGTTTGGTAGGCCAAGCATACCAACGTCAGCTAATAGAAGAAGCTCTAAACGCAGTTCACGAACTTCGCCTTTAGTACCCATTGTCTTTTGACGAGGAGCGCGGTTAACAGACGATTTAAAACGCGTGTTACCAAGACCGTGCCAACCACCTTTACCAACCATTACTTTCTTGCCGTGTTCAGCAACTTCAGCAACGATTTCGTTGGTGTGGATATCAACTGCACGCGTACCAACTGGTACTTTCAGCGTAATGTCTTTACCACGTTTACCAGTACAGTTACCGCCGCGACCATTCTCGCCACGCTCTGCATTGTAAAAACGTTGGAAACGGTAATCGATCAGTGTGTTTAAGTTCTCATCCGCTTGGATGTAAACATCACCGCCGTCACCACCGTCGCCGCCATCAGGACCACCTTTAGCGACGAATTTTTCGCGCCAAAAGCTAACTGTACCATTACCGCCATCACCGGCTTCTATTTTTACTACCGCTTCATCAACGAATTTCATTTTTTAACTCCGCACTTACGTTGCGTTACCACTCATCAAGGAGTGATATAAATTCTAGCAGATCCGTGTTTAGATCGATCACCTAAGATCTAGGCCGACCTGCAACCAAGGAACAAATAAGGAGAGGTTCTTTGCTTCTTATTTCTTAAAAACTAATCTGTTTATCAAAAAATAAAACGGCTTCTCAAAACCAAAACAAGAGCGTCTGCTTTTTTATTCTTGCTATAAATAAAAAACCCTGCCGAATCGGCAGGGCTTTTGAATTCAGCTTGAAAGCTAATAAAATAATCTAGTTAAAGATTAAATTACTCAGCTTCGATGCTTACAAACTTACGGTTTTTAGGACCTTTAACAGCAAATTTCACTTTACCTTCAGTAAGAGCGAAAAGAGTGTGGTCTTTACCGATGCCAACGTTTGTGCCAGCGTGGAACTTAGTACCACGTTGACGAACGATGATGTTACCTGCAAGAACAGATTCACCACCAAAACGCTTAACACCAAGACGTTTGCTTTCTGAATCGCGGCCGTTATTAGTAGAACCGCCAGCTTTTTTATGTGCCATTGTTAAACTCTCCTAATACTTAAGCGTTAATGCCAGTGATTTTCACTTCAGTGAACCACTGACGGTGACCAGCTTGCTTACGCGAGTGCTTACGACGACGGAACTTAACGATTTTTACTTTATCGCCACGACCGTGTTGTACTACTTCTGCAGTAACCTTGCCACCTTCAACAAGAGGTGCACCAACAGCGATTTCTTCGCCGTTAGCAACAAGAAGAACTTTATCAAATTCAACAGTTGCACCAGTTTCAACGTCTAATTTCTCTAAACGAAGTGTTTGACCTTCGCTTACTCGGTGTTGTTTGCCACCAGATTGGAAAACAGCGTACATATTTTACTCCGCTTTTTCCGCACAGCCTATGGTTGTTAATTGTACAACTCGGGTGTGCGCTAAACTAATCAATAGGGCGCAGATTCTACGGGAATCATGGCGCTATGACAAGCCATATTTTTAAAAAATTGGCGAAAACCTGTTCGCCAAAGAAAAGTGCGGCAATCATGCCCTTTAGCGATGTATTAATCAACGTTTTTTAGTGTATTATTCAACAATTAAATACAACGTATAAGCCTTACAGGGTCTAACTTCAGCCGGATGAACAATGGATTTTAAAGCTATCCAAACGCTTACTGCCAATGATATGGCAAAAGTGAATGAAACAATTCAAGCCCAACTTAATTCTGACGTAAGTTTAATCAACCAGCTTGGTTTTTATATCGTTAGCGGTGGTGGCAAACGCCTACGCCCTTTGCTTGCTCTTTTATCTGCTCGCGCACTTGGTTATCAAGGTGAAGCTCATATCACCTCTGCAGCCTTTATCGAGTTTATTCACACCGCAACCCTGCTTCACGACGATGTTGTCGATGAATCAGACATGAGACGCGGTAAAGCGACGGCCAATGCCGCTTTTGGTAATGCCGCTAGCGTTTTGGTGGGTGACTTTATCTACACACGCTCATTCCAAATGATGACAACGCTAGGATCTTTAAAGATCCTTGAGCTAATGAGTGAAGCGGTAAACGTGATTGCCGAGGGTGAAGTTCAACAATTAATGAACTGCAATAACCCAGACACCACAGAAGAAAGCTACATGCAGGTGATCTACTCTAAGACTGCTCGTTTGTTCGAAGCTGCGACCCAAATCGGTGCGATTCTTACTGAGTCATCACCAGAGATCGAAACAGCAATGCAGAACTATGGTAAATACCTAGGCACCGCTTTCCAACTGATTGACGATGTGATGGATTACACTGCAGATGGTAAAGAGATGGGTAAAAACGTTGGTGACGATCTAGCCGAAGGCAAACCAACACTGCCTCTACTTTACGCAATGCATAATGGCTCTCCTGAACAAGCAAGCATGATTCGTGAAGCGATTGAGAAAGCGAACGGCATGGAACGTCTTGACGATATTATGGCTGTAATGAAAGAGACAGGCTCTTTAGAGTACACAACAAATAAAGCCTACGAAGAGGCCGATAAAGCCATCGCTGAGCTTTCTGTACTTCCTGACTCAGAATATAAGCAAGCGCTAACCACGCTCGCACACTTAGCTGTTAAACGCAGTAAGTAAGCAGGTTAATAGACAACTCGCTTCTAGCTTCTATATAAATAACAAAAAGAGCCTCAGGGCTCTTTTTTTTGGTTTTCAACAAATATTTGTAGGTGAGCCAAATTCAATATCGACTGGCTTCTAATGATAACGGCAGTTGTGCTTCAATCTCTTCAAGCTCTTCCATTGGCACCGCGTACTGCTCATGCCCGTTGTAAGTCTCTACTAGCGCGTACTGCTCTTGCTCATCAATTACCAATACTTTTCCTAAGTGCCCCAAATATTCGACATTCATACCCTTCTGAACAGTAGCCATAACATTTACCTTCACATTAATTGTAAAGCTAAATACGAGTAGCTTGAACTTCAGGATCAAAAAAGCCGATCATAATGACCGGCCCTTATTAATTAGCTTAAGTCTGAGTTAAATAGCGTTTCGCTTATTTAGCGAATTCAACACCAATCTCGATGTCACCATTTAGCGTTTCAAGCATGCTATCTAAAGCGTTACGTTCGAAGTCACTTAGCTCACCGTAGCTAAGGATCGCTTCAGCGCCCTCTTTGCCTAGTTTAACTGGCTGTGCGAAGAATGGAGCGTGCTCGCCTTCACCTTCAACGTATGCACATTCAATCACGTTTTCTTCACCTTGAAGTGCTTTAACTAGTGCAAGACCGAAACGACAAGCCGCTTGACCCATAGACAGTGTCGCACTGCCGCCGCCAGCTTTAGCTTCTACTACTTCAGTACCTGCATTTTGGATGCGAGTCGTTAGCGCTGCAATTTCTTCATCAGTGAACTCTACGCCTTCAACTTGAGAAAGTAGAGGAAGAATCGTTACGCCTGAGTGACCACCGATAACAGGAACACGGATGTCGCCTGGATCTTTGTCTTTTAGTTCAGCAACGAACGTTTCAGAACGAATCACATCAAGAGTCGTAATACCGAATAGACGACGCTTGTCGTAAACGCCCGCTTTCTTCAGTACTTCAGCCGCGATTGGCACTGTTGTGTTTACTGGGTTAGTAATGATACCAACACAAGCAGTCGGACAAGTAACTGCGATTTTCTCTGCAAGAGACTTAACAATGCCAGCGTTCACATTGAAAAGATCCGCACGATCCATACCAGGCTTACGAGCAACACCCGCTGAAATAAGTACAACATCCGCACCTTCTAGTGCTGGTGTTGGATCTTCACCCGCGTAACCTTTGATCGAAACAGGCGTTGGGATATGGCTAAGATCGGCAGCAACACCCGGTGTTACCGGAGCGATGTCGTAAAGTGCAAGATCTGAACCAGCAGGTAGGCGGTTCTTAAGTAGTAGGGCTAGGGCTTGACCGATGCCACCAGCGGCACCAATAACAGCTACTTTCATTGTTATTCTCCTTGAGAGCTTTCTCTTATAGATTCTTTGTAGGGTAATTCTTGAGCTAAATCTAAGTTAAAAAACTATATTAATCACAAAGTGATTACAATCAATTAACGCTAGCTTTGCGACTTCGCGCAAGTCAATAAAACCGTGCTACACAGCAAGTTCGCATTATGGCGATAATCGACTGAAATAACAAAATAAGTCGTCGCAAATAACACATTATTCTATTAAATATTTACAGTGATATGACTAACAAATTACAGGGATGTTTTGGCTAAAATTGAATATGTATGCGAAAATATGCAAACATCTTTGTTAATGAATAAGAATGACATATGCGCAATACAGAAAAGCAAGACAACTTAGTTCGTGCATTTAAAGCCTTACTAAAAGAAGAACGTTTTGGCTCACAAGGCGAAATTGTGGATGCCCTAAAACACGAAGGTTTTGAAAGCATCAACCAGTCTAAAGTCTCGCGTATGTTAACCAAGTTTGGTGCCGTTCGAACTCGTAACGCAAAAATGGAGATGGTTTACTGTCTTCCTGCTGAGCTAGGTGTTCCGACCGTTTCTAGCTCTTTACGAGAATTAGTACTAGATATTGACCACAACAATGCATTGGTGGTGATACACACAGGTCCTGGTGCGGCGCAGCTGATTGCTCGTTTATTAGACTCACTAGGTAAGTCGGAAGGTATACTGGGCGTAGTCGCAGGTGATGACACTATCTTCATTACTCCAACGTTATCGGTTACCACTAAGCAACTGTTTGATTCAGTGTGCGAACTGTTTGAATACGCTGGATAATTGATCGCTGTTTCATAACTATCAGCCTTATTAATGGATCACGAGTATCTATTTGCTTCGTGATCCAAATCACATCCTAGAATATCCATACCTCCCTTCCAAAATCACACTAAACCATTGATTTTAAAAAACTCAGTAGCAAATCAAACACGAGATCAAGACATCATTTGTTAGATTTTTTAGCTATATCTTTTAACATTCGAGTAATTTTCTGCCAATTTTTGATATTATTCAGCCACTTTTTCATCACATGGATTGAAAAAGGTGCCGTTTCCAAATAGGAAACTCCTGAAGCAACTACACTTGTTTCAGGGTTAATAATGAATAAAGGAAGGGAAATTCATGGCATTTACCAAACTTATTAAAGTTGGTGCTATTGCAGCTGCTGTAATGGGCGCTGGCGCTGTTAACGCTCAAGAGTTCATCACGATTGGTACTGGTTCAGTTACGGGTGTTTACTACCCAACTGGTGGTGCGATTTGTAAGCTAGTGAACAAGGGCCGCAAAGACCACAACATTCGTTGTTCTGTAGAGTCTACTGGTGGTTCAATCTACAACGTTAACACCATCCGTGCTGGTGAACTAGATTTCGGTGTTGTTCAATCGGACTGGCAATACCACGGCTACAACGGTACAAGTAAGTTCAAAGATCAGGGCGAATACAAGAAACTTCGCGCGATGTTCTCTCTACATACAGAACCGTTCAACATCATCGCTCGTACTGATGCTGGCATCAACAATGTGTCTGACCTAGCAGGTAAGCGTGTAAACATTGGTAACCCAGGTTCTGGTGACCGTGCAACGATGGGTGTTGTAATGGACGCTATGGGCTGGACTAACGACAGCTTCAAGCTTGCTTCTGAACTTAAAGGTTCTGAGCGTTCACAAGCACTTTGTGATAACAAGATTGATGCATTCATCTACATGGTTGGTCACCCGAACGGATCAATCAAAGAAGCAACAACGTCTTGTGATGCAAAACTGGTTTCAGCAACAGGTCCACAGATCGACAAGATCGTAGCTGAAAACCCATACTACGCTTACAGCACAGTTCCTGCTGGTATGTACCGTGGTACTGACGCTGACGTAAACAGCTTCGGTGTTGCAGCTACTATGGTAACAACTTCAGACGTTTCTGAAGAAGTTGCATACAACGTTGCTAAGGCAGTATTTGAAAACTTTGACACTTTCAAACGCCTACACCCAGCATTTGCTAACCTGAAAAAAGAAGACATGGTTAAAGCGGGTATCTCTATCCCTCTTCACCCAGGCGCAGCAAAATACTACAAAGAAGTGGGCCTTCTAAAGTAACTCTACTTTAAGCCTACTACACCAATAAGGAGGCTAGCCCTCCTTATTGGCTTTTCACGTTTTATAAAAATAATTTAAGTGAAAAGAACAGCCCTTTAAGTTTCTCCAATTTGGAGGACTTACCTTCGTATCAAGCCTAAGACAAAGACGAACAAAAAACGCATTTCCCTATCCATTCACTACACTAGATAGGAAATAAATAACGTTTGGTTGTTCGTAAGAAAAGGCAGACCATCAATAATAAGGATAAAGTACATGACGCAGACAACATCACCGTCTCCAGATGTGCAAGAAATGGTGGCACAATCAGATACTGGTGCGCGTAGCCCTCGTGGTATCCAAGGCCGTATTTTATGGTTTGTGCCTCTATGTTGGTCACTGTTCCAACTTTGGTATGCATCTCCGCTGCCGTTCATTTTTAACTTCGCAATTTTAAACGACACTGAAGCTCGAGCAATTCACCTTACGTTTGCTATTTTCCTAGCCTTTACCGCTTATCCAGCCATGAAGAATTCGCCTAGGGATCGCATCCCCGCAGTCGATTGGATATTAGCGCTTGTAGGTAGCTTTTCAGCTTCTTATATCTATATTTTCTATACTGAACTCGCTGAGCGATCGGGCGCACCAACAACATTCGATATTGTTGCGGCTGTATTCGGTATGGTTTTACTGCTTGAAGCAACACGACGCGCTTTGGGTCCACCTCTTATGGTTGTGGCAGCAGTATTCCTACTTTATACCTTTGGCGGCCCTCACATGCCGGACGTTATTGCCCACAAAGGTGCGAGCCTGAACAAGGCAATGTCGCATCTGTGGCTAACAACTGAAGGTGTATTCGGTGTGGCACTTGGCGTATCAACGTCATTCGTATTCTTGTTTGTACTGTTTGGTGCAATGCTAGAACGTGCTGGCGCCGGTGCTTACTTTATTAAAGTTGCATTCTCACTGCTTGGTCACATGAAAGGCGGCCCAGCGAAAGCAGCCGTTGTCGCATCAGGTCTGTCTGGTTTGGTATCAGGTTCATCTATCGCGAACGTGGTAACCACGGGTACCTTTACTATCCCGCTAATGAAGCGTGTTGGTTTCCCGGGCACTAAAGCAGGCGCAGTAGAAGTCGCGGCTTCAACCAATGGTCAATTAACACCACCTATCATGGGTGCAGCAGCCTTCTTGATGGTTGAGTATGTGGGCATTTCGTATGTAGAAGTAATCAAAGCCGCGCTACTGCCCGCTCTGATCTCTTACATCGCTCTGATTTACATTGTTCATCTAGAAGCATGTAAAGCAGGTATGACTGGCCTACCTCGTCGCCACACACCAACTATCGTACAAAGCTTACTGTCTTTCACGGGTACCATTTTAGGTCTGTGTGTTATCAGTGCCGCAGTTTACTACGGTGTCGGTTGGACGAAAGATGTCTTTGGCGATGCTGCAACACCAATCGTAACGGTGGCTCTATTAGTCGCTTATGTCGCTCTGGTTCGTGTATCAGCAAAATACGCATCTGAAGGCGGCATGGAAATCGATGCGGATCTCAAAGAAGTTCCGGATCCAGGTCCAACAATTAAGTCTGGCCTGCACTTCCTATTGCCTATCGTGGTGCTTGTTTGGTGTTTAACAGTTGAACGTTTCTCTCCAGGTCTGTCGGCATTCTGGGCGACCGTGTTCATGATCTTCATTCTGATCACTCAGCGTCCGTTAATGACTCTAATGAACAAATCAGACGATCTTGCAGAGCAAACTAAAGCTGGCTTCGTTGATCTCGCAGAGAGCTTGGTTTCAGGCGCACGTAACATGATTGGTATCGGTGTCGCGACAGCGGCTGCAGGTACGGTTGTAGGCGTGGTGACTCTAACGGGTATCGGTCTAGTAATGACGGACTTCGTTGAGTTTATCTCAGGCGGCAGCATCATTCTTATGTTGCTATTCACTGCAGTAATCAGCTTGATCTTAGGTATGGGCTTGCCAACAACGGCGAACTACATCGTTGTATCAACGCTGATGGCTCCGGTAATCGTGACCCTAGGCGCTGCGCACGGCTTGATCATTCCATTGATTGCGGTTCACTTATTCGTGTTCTACTTCGGTATTCTTGCGGATGATACACCTCCGGTAGGTCTCGCGGCGTTTGCAGCAGCGGCAATTGCGAAATCAGATCCGATTCGTACTGGTATCCAAGGCTTCACCTATGATATCCGTACCGCAATTCTACCTTTCATGTTCATCTTCAATACTCAACTACTACTGATGGGCATTGATTCTTGGTGGCACTTAGCACTAACGATTTTCTCATCTGTGACTGCGGTACTTATCTTCGCAGCTGCAACACAAGGTTGGTGGTTCACCAAGAACAAGTGGTGGGAAACGGTGCTGCTTATTGCATTAACCTTCACTTTCTTCCGCCCTGGCTTTTGGTGGGACATGATTTACCCAGAGAAAGTTCTTTCACCTGGAGTTGAGATTGCTCAAATCACGGAAAAGCTGGATGTGGGACAATCACTTGAACTTAGAGTGGGTGGCGAAAACTTAGAAGGTGACTATTCTGAAAAGACAGTTCGCCTGCCGTTTGAAGATTCTGCGACCTCAAGTGAAGATCGTATTGCCTCTATGGGTCTAATGCTGACTGAATCAGAAGGCAAGATGATTGTTGATATGGTTGAGTTCGGTAGCCCAGCAGAAGCGGCTGGTATTGATTTCGATTGGGAAATCAAATCCGTTATCCAAGATGCAGATCGACCAATGAAAGAGTGGGTATTCTTACCAGCTCTGATCATTTTGATTGGTTTAGCGATGAACCAAAGAAGACGTGCTCGTAAGGATGAGATTAGCGCGTAATGGATAAGGCTGAGTAGTGCTTAGCGCTATTTGGCTTTATTACATGGAAAGGATAATTACAGTGCTAAGTGAAAGCTTAGCGCTGATTAAAAAGAGACGAATACATGTATAAACAAATCCTTGTTCCTGTTGATCTTAATGACAAAGGCTTTTCTGATAAGGCAGTCGAACTGGCGGTATGGCACGCAAAACACAGCAATGCTGAAATCCACATTCTGAACGTACTACCAGGCATTCACATGTCGATGGTGGCGTCTTACTTCCCGAAAGATGCAGCGAACCAAATGAAGCTTGATGTTAAAAATCAGCTCAAAGAGTTTGCCGACAAACACATCGACGATGAAGTGGTTTACAAAGTTCATGTTGCTGAGGGTAAAACCTACGCGACGATTCTTGATTACGCAGAAAAGCTTGGCGCCGACCTTATCGTGATGCCTAGCCATAAGCGTTCAAAAATCGACAAAGTGGTACTTGGCTCGGTTGCAAGCAAAGTAGTACAGAACTCACCAATCAATGTATTGGTGGTTAAACCGCAAGGTTAAGTCATTTAATCGACACACAATCTAAAAAGGTTGGCCTACAGGCCAACCTTTTTTGTTTTGCGTTCGCACCATTTAATTCTTTAATCAACTCACTAAGTTCTGCGGATTACCCTCAACAAACCCATCAATATTATCGATTAAGATATCAGACAGTTTTTGAATCGAGCTGTCGCTGCCCCACGCCACATGTGGAGTGAGTAATAAGTTCGGTAAGTGGCTATTAGCCAATAGTGGATTTGAGTTGTCGGCTGGCTCTTGTGTAAACACATCCATACCTGCGCCTGCAATCTCATGTTTTTTCAAAGCCTCAACTAGGGCTTGTTCATCTACTAGACCTCCGCGCCCGGCATTAATTAATACCGCGCTCGATTTCATCATTGTGAGCTCTCGCTCTGAAATCAGATTTTGGGTCGCATCAGTCAATGGGCAATGTAGACTGATCGCATCCGCTTGCTTCAATACCGTATCAAAAGGTAGATACCCTTCTCGACAAGACTCTGCTCCTTTTCGCTCGGCAAACATCACCTTCATACCAATCGCTTTGGCTAACATTGCGGTGGCTTGACCTAAGCTGCCACTCCCCATCAACCCCAGTGTGCTGCCAGCCACATCTTGAATCGGATGAGTAAAGAAGCAGAACTGCTTGTCCTTTTGCCACTCGCCCGCCTCAATGTCTTTATGATAACCAACAAGGTTTCGTTTAAGTGCAAACAGCATTGCGATGACATGTTCAGGAACCGATTGAATCGCATAGCCTTGCACGTTTGTCACTGCAATGTTTTTAGATTTGCAGTATTCCACATCGACATTATTGACACCGGTCGCTGAAACCGCGATCAACTTGAGTTTTTTCGCACCAGCGAGATTCGACTCATTGAGCACTACCTTGTTAGTGATCACCACATCAGCTTCTTCAACTCGCTCTGATACTTGCTCAGGAGCTGTGAAATCATACTCTACCCATTCATGCTCAAAGCTCAGAGGCTTTAAATGAATTTGAGATGGGATAGTCGCTCTATCGAGAAACACAACATTCAGCGTTGGCATTCTTCTTCCTTGGTTAGATCTATGAATCAGTCCATTCTAAGCTTTTAGCTTACTGTAGTCTGGAAGCTCAAGCGCAATTTCAAAGTGCTGTTCGATTTGTGGGGATGCTTGAGGATAAAAGTCACAGGGAACAAAGGCTTTAAACAATTGATTATTCGCTGGATGATAAAAGCTCAGCTCACACGCATGCAAAGCCAACCTATCACTGTATTCAAATGCTTCTGATGTTGCGTAAAACTCATCGCCCACAATCGGTGCGCCTATTTCCATGCAATGCACTCTCAATTGGTGAGAACGCCCGGTAATTGGCAGTAACTTAAGTAAAGTCGTTTGGAGTTCTTGCTGTTCTACCACATAACGAGTCTGTGATGATTTACCATCCTCGAAACACACTTTTTGCTTCGGCCGGTTTGGCCAATCGCAAATAAGAGGGAGGTCAATCAAACCTTCTGCTTCTTCTACTGAACCCCATACTCGGGCGTAATAGAGTTTGTGTGTCAGTCGATATTGAAATTGCTTCTTCAAATGACGCTCAGCTTGTTTGTGTTTAGCGAGCAGCATCAAGCCTGAGGTCGACATGTCCAATCGATGAACGACTTGAATCTCTGGAAATTCGACAACTAACCGACTCCACATGCTGTCGTAATGCTCAGGTAACCTACCCGGAACAGAAAGCAGGCCTGCAGGCTTGTTCACCACAAGAATATCGTCATCTTGATAAACAATATCAATCCACGGTTCACGCGGTGGTGTGTACTGTTCTAACGCCATTGAAGCCTCTTAATTGCTAGTGAATAAATAATTTACGGTTGATTTGTTTATTATTAAATACAATTTTCAACATTTCCGTACATAAAAGTTGACGACTTTACAAAACATGGTATTGATAGGGTAACGGATAATAAGAAGTCAGCATCAAAGGAAAAACGATGGACAGTACGGTTAAAACCACCAACACAAAAACACCAACCTCAGCTCCCCTATCAAGTTTAATTAAGTCTCTTGGCCCAGGCGTTATGATGGCCGCAGCGGCTGTAGGTGGTTCTCACTTAGTCGCCTCAACCAAGGCGGGTGCGATTTATGGTTGGCAGCTTGCCGCTCTCATTATCCTCGTTAACGTATTTAAATATCCATTCTTCAGAGCCGGCATCCAATACACGCTAGGAACGGGTCAAAGCTTGGTGGAAGGTTACTCTAACCTAGGCCGCCCATACCTTGTGATCTTTTCGATCTTGAGTGCCATATCTGCGGTCGTGAATACCGCTGCCCTGCTATTATTCAGTGCAAGCCTACTCAGTTACTTTGTTCCTTTCGATTTAGCCACTAGCACCTTGTGCATGATCGTTTTAGCGACCTGTTTGATCATTCTGTTTGCTGGCCATTATCGTGCTCTAGATACACTATCTAAAGCGATCATGGCGGTCTTAACCATCACAACCTTAGCTGCAGTCGCCATTGCTATCGGCTCTCCAGTCGAACCTGATGCTGCTTTTGTTCCACCGTCGCCTTGGTCATTGGCTGCTATTGGTTTTATCGTGGTGACCATGGGTTGGATGCCTGCGCCTATCGAAATATCAAGCATCACCTCTATGTGGCTAAAAAGCCAAAAAGAGAAGCAGGAAGTGACCGCACAATCAGCGCTGTTCGACTTTAACGTTGGCTACATTGGTACGGCGCTGCTTGCTTTAGTATTCGTTGCGTTAGGCGCGCTAGTACTTCACGGTTCGGGAGTTGAACTGTCTCGCTCCGGTGTTGGCTTTACTCATCAATTGGTCGGCATCTACGCTTCGACAATTGGTGAATGGTCTCGCCCGTTAATCGCTCTTATCGCTTTCTTCTGTATCTTTGGTAGCACCATTACCGTTATCGATGGCTACTCACGCGTGCTTGCTGAATCACAACGTCTATTATTCAAAAAAGATTCAAGCCCAAGAATGCTGCAAGGCTGGATAATCATTGTCTCTATCGCGGCACTCGCGATTGTGATGTTCTTTAGCGCAGCACTGATGCCTATGCTCGATTTCGCAATGGTACTCGCGTTTGCAACAACGCCATTCTTCGCTCTGCTTAATTTCATCTTGGTCAACAAAGCTAAGCTTCCAGAAGCGCTAGCCATTGGCAGCAAACTAAAATGGTTGTCTGTAGCAGGTCTTGTTTACCTATTTGGTTTCCTAGCGGTATTTGTTTGGTGGAAGTGGTTAATGTAACCAGCTACTTGAATTGTTAATTAAGCTACAGATACAAATAAGGCCTTCATAATGAAGGCCTTATTTCGTTGAAGCATTTCGCTAATTCAAAACTAGTTGTGAGAAACCACAATCAAGCGTAATGAATCTAGCTGAACCTGAGCTTTGCTGATGTAACCGGTCAGTTCATTGATTTGAGCTTCGATTACCTCTAGCTCTTCATCACGAATATTAGGATTCACGGCTTTAAGCGCTTGTAGACGCTCTAATTCACCGTTCAGGTTAGTCTGCATATCTCGTTGAGCTTGTTCACGCACTTCTTCCACTTTAGGAAGTACGTGCGTCTCACCCGCTTCGATTAGCTTGTGAATTTCACCTTGTACCGAGTTAACTAGCTTGCTCGCTAGGTGACGGTTTACAGGGCTTAATTGACGGTTAAAGCTGTCGAACTCAACCTGAGCTGATAAGTCATTACCACGGCCATCCATCATCAAACGAATTGGCGTCTTAGGCAAGAACTGGCTGATACCGCTGCGTTTCGGCGCTTGCGCATCCACAAGGTAAACCAGCTCAAGCAGGATAGTACCCACTGGCAGCGCTTTGTTTTTCAGTAGTGATACCGCTGATGCACCAACACCTTCACTCAGTAGCAGATCGATACCGCCCTGAATCATTGGGTGTTCCCAGCTAATGAAGTTCATGTCTTCACGAGAAAGCGCAGTATCACGATCAAACGTGATGGTTGCGCCTTCGTATGGTAAGCCTGGGTAGCTTGGCACCATCATGTGCTCAGACGGCGTTACAACCAGAGCATTCTCACCCTTGTCGTCTTGGTTCAAGCCAATCGTATCGAACAGGCTTAGTGCAAACGTTACTAGGTTAGTGTCGCCGTCAGTCGAGGCAATCTTCTCTGCAATTTCATGCGCTTTGTCGCCGCCGTTTGAGTGCATTTCTAATAGGCGATCACGGCCTTTTTCTAGATCTGATTTCAGGCTTTGATTTAGCTTGGCAGACTCTTCAATCACTTCATCAAGTTGCTCAGTGTTACCAGAAGCCAGCATCTCGATAAGAACATCTGAGTACTTATCGTAAACCGTGCGACCCGTTGGACAAGTTTCCGCAAATGCATTCAGACCTTCATCGAACCAACGCGCAAGGATCGCCTGTGATGTGCCTTTTAGGTAAGGAACATGAATGTCGATATCACGCAGCTGACCGATACGGTCCAAACGGCCAATACGTTGCTCAAGCAAGTCTGGGTTGAATGGAAGATCGAACATCACAAGTTGGTTAGCGAACTGGAAGTTACGACCTTCAGAGCCGATTTCACTACAGATAAGAACCTGAGCGCCGCCCTCTTCTTGAGCAAAGTAAGCCGCAGCTTTATCACGCTCTAGAATCGACATGCCTTCGTGAAATACGGTTGCACGCACACCTTCACGCTCACGCAGTGCTTGCTCTAATTGAAGAGCCGTACTTGCACGAGAGGCGATCACTAGGATTTTCTCGCTGCGCTTGTCTTGGATCTTTTCAATCAACCAGTTAACGCGTGAGTCGAACTGCCACCAGCTTGAATCTTCACCTTCAAACTCTTGGAAGATCTCTTCTGGATACAGCATCTTCATTGCACGAGCTTCGGGAGCCATTTTGCCACCGATCATGCCAGATACACGCATTGAGGTTGTGTACTGCGTTGGAATCTCCATCGGCAGTAGGTTTACATTACGCTTAGGGAAGCCTTTGATTGCAGCACGTGTGTTTCTGAAAAGAACACGGCCGGTACCATGGCGATCCATAAGGTTATCAATCAGTTCTTGGCGAGCTAACGCTTGCTCTTCTTCGCTGCTATCACCTTCGATAACGCGGAACAGAGGCTCAACATCTTGCTCAGAAAGCAGTTCCGTAATCTGGTTCTTCGCGCTGTTTTCAAGCTTCACGCCAGAGAACAGAGCCGTTACTGCATCAGCAACCGGTGCGTATTGGTCTTCTTCTTCAACGAATGCTTCGTAATCGTAGAAGCGATCAGGATCAAGCAGACGCAGACGTGCAAAGTGGCTCTCACGACCAAGCTGTTCAGGCGTTGCTGTTAGTAGTAGCACACCAGACGTATTTTCCGCTAAGCCTTCAACCACTTGGTATTCACGGCTTGGTTTGTCTTGGCTCCACTCAAGGTGGTGCGCTTCATCGACAACCAACAAGTCCCACTCGCCTTCAAGTGCTTGCTCGTAGCGCTTACGGCTCTTACGTAGGAAGTCCAAAGAACACAGAACGTACTGCTGGGTATCAAACGGGTTGTCTGATTCAGCAAACGCTTCAATACAACGCTCTTCATCGAAGATAGAAAAATGCAGGTTGAAACGGCGCATCATCTCTACTAACCATTGGTGTTGTAGAGTTTCAGGAACCACAATCAGAATGCGTTCAGCACGGCCAGACAGCACCTGTTGGTGAATGATCATGCCCGCTTCGATGGTTTTACCTAGGCCCACTTCATCAGCCAGTAAAACGCGCGGAGCGTGACGACGACCCACTTCATGAGCGATGTATAGCTGATGAGGGATCAAGCCAGCACGCATACCACACAAGCCACGCATCGGGCTCTTGTGTTGTTGGTACTGGTTGCTTAGCGCACGGTAACGCAACACAAAGTTATCCAT
The DNA here is from genome assembly GCF_041468865.1 of Vibrio sp. 10N.286.52.C3. Classification (NCBI taxonomy): domain Bacteria; kingdom Pseudomonadati; phylum Pseudomonadota; class Gammaproteobacteria; order Vibrionales; family Vibrionaceae; genus Vibrio; species Vibrio sp. 10N.286.52.C3. The sequence goes on from NZ_JBFRJM010000001.1 coordinate 194,281, forward strand.
ACGGTCGATTTGACCTGCGTATAGCTTATCTTGTGGCTTGTTAAAGCGGATCTGGTTGCTTAAGAAGATTTCACGCAGAGTGACTTCTGTTTCTTGGGTATCTTCGCGAGTACCTAAGTAGGTTAGCAGCCCTTTGTCTTCGATAACTTCTTCGACAGACAGAGACCAACCTTCTTGGCATTCGATGACATCGCCTACATTAAACGTTACTCGGGTTACGGGAGCATCAGTACGTGCATAAACACGGTTTTCTTCTGACGCTGCAAACATTAGTGTCACTGTGCGAGCATCCATTGCTACAACGGTACCTAAACCTAAATCGCTCTCCGTATCGCTTATCCAGCGTTGCCCCAAAGCAAATGTCATGAATCGACTACCTCAATCTTATAGTTGGAATTTGGTCTTCTTAACTGCAGTTTTAAACAAGAACATTATCGCTCCTGAACTAAAAATATAGCCAAAAATGTCTAGTTTGCAGCCACTTTTTAAGTGCGCTCTCAATAATAAATATCTCGAGAAAATGGTGCAGAAAAAGGTCGCTAATCTTACTCGATGCTGTGATTTAGGTCACGCCTAAAGGAGATGATTTCATGCTTTTTTTCTGTTTTCGCCAGTGCAATCAAACTGTCAAAAATTCATGGTTAATCTATAGGTAGCAGATTGCTGCTCTCAAACGAATACACCATATTCACTCGTAACGATATGGTGCTGTTCCTCTAGATGAAGTTTAGGTGAGTAGTTGACTATCACCAGAATCAGATACTAATCTTTATATGAGCTTTATCTACGTTCAATGAATGCAAGGCAAGCCGCACGTCGGCAAGGAGATGCTATGGGCGAGACCAACCGGAAGCTATTTGTTTTAGACACCAATATCCTACTTCACGAACCCTTCGCTATATTTTCTTTCCAAGAGCACGATGTCGTTATCCCCATGACAGTGCTAGAAGAACTCGACAGAATCAAAGACAGTAAAAGAGACGTTGCTCGAGATGCGAGAATTGCGATTCGAACGCTCGAAGACCTGTTCAGGGAAGCCACACCAGACCAAATATCGGAAGGCATCCCTTTTTCTAAAGACATAAATGCATCTGGCAGTATTTCAATACTCGCTGACTACGAACTTCAAGAAAGCATCAAAGCCTTTGCCGATGACAAGGCGGGCGATAACCGAATCCTCAACGCTGTCCTCTATCTTCAAAATAAACGCGCACCACGCGAAGTGGTTCTCATCACCAAAGACATCAATATGCGTTTACGAGCAAAAGGCGCCGGTGTACGTTTTGTTGAAGACTATCAAACTGACCAACTGATTGATGATATCCAATACCTCACCAAAGGCTTCCAACAACTGGAAGGCTCATTTTGGGATGGTATCGATAATGTCGAGAGCAGAAGTTTAGGCGGCAAGACGCTGCACACCTTAGCAAGAGCGCCGTTCGAGCCAACCTTCCTCAACCAATATGTGATTGACGAAGAAAGTGACTTTGCCGCTCGAGTCGAGGAGATTGAGCCGGAAAGCATTACCCTGAGAGACCTCAGCCGCGAAAGATTGATGAATCGCAGAGCATGGGACATCACACCAAAGAACGTTTATCAAGGCATGGCGATAGATGCGCTGCTCGACCCTGATATTGATCTTGTGATTCTCACTGGCGCCGCAGGTAGTGGTAAGACACTGCTTGCTATGGCTGCTGCACTTGAACAAACCATTGAGCGCAAACAGTTCGATAAGATCATCGTAACCCGCAACACCCCTGATATTGGTGAATCGATAGGTTTCCTTCCGGGTACAGAGGAAGAGAAAATGTTACCTTGGTTAGCCGCAGTGACCGATACACTGGAAGCGCTGCACAAGAACGACCACTGCACAGAAGGCTCGATGAAGTACATCTGTGACAAAGCCAATATCCAGTTCAAATCAATCAACTTCATGCGTGGCCGCTCGATTCAAAATGCCTTTGTGCTTTTGGATGAGTGTCAGAACCTCACCGCTTCACAGATAAAAACCATCATCACCCGTTGTGGTGAAGGTACTAAGATCGTCTGCTCAGGTAACTTAGCGCAGATAGATTCTTCTTACCTAACCCCTGTGACTTCAGGCTTAACCTACATGGTTGAGCGTTTTAAAAACTTCGAAGGCAGTGCCAACATCCACCTCAATGGTGTGGTGCGTAGCCGACTAGCTGAGTTTGCGGAAGAGAACATGTAGTGACTCTATACGCTCACTGAATCAGTAATCTAAAAACAAAAAGCGCCTCACATTGGAGGCGCTTTTCAATTTAATATTTTGAAGTAAGTCGGCAGAGGTTAGTCTGAATTACTCAGTACCACCAACGGTTAGCGAGTCTAGTTTCAATGTTGGTTGACCAACACCCACTGGCACACTTTGACCAGCCTTACCACACACACCCACACCACGGTCGATGCTTAGGTCGTTACCCACCATAGACACCTGCTGCATCGCTTCGATACCAGAACCGATTAGCGTCGCGCCTTTCACTGGGTGAGTGATCTTACCGTTTTCAATCATGTACGCTTCAGACGCTGAGAATACGAACTTACCTGATGTGATATCGACCTGACCGCCACCGAAGTTCGGTGCGTAGATACCTTTCTCAACCGTCGCGATGATCTCTTCCGGTGTGTGTTCGCCCGGTAGCATGTATGTATTCGTCATACGTGGCATTGGAAGATGCGCGTATGACTCACGACGACCATTACCTGTCGGTGCTACACCCATTAGACGAGCGTTCAGCTTATCTTGCATGTAACCTTTTAGGATGCCGTTTTCGATTAACGTATTGTACTGACCGTTAACACCTTCATCATCGACGTTCAATGAACCGCGTAGATCCGTTAATGTACCGTCATCGACAATCGTACATAGGCTTGAAGTTACTTGCTCACCAACTTTTCCAGAGAATACTGACGACTCTTTACGGTTGAAGTCGCCTTCTAAACCGTGGCCTACCGCTTCATGCAGCAGAACGCCCGGCCAACCAGAACCAAGAACCACAGGCATGGCACCAGCAGGCGCTGCAACCGCTTCAAGGTTAACTAATGCTTGGCGAATCGCTTCATCCGCAAATTGGTAAGCAACTTGAGTGCCTTTGTCATCACTTAAGAAGAAGTCGTAACCAAAACGGCCACCACCACCAGCGCTACCACGCTCACGACGATCACCCTTCTGTGCAAGTACGCTAATAGACAAGCGAACCAGCGGACGAATATCACCAGCGTAAGTGCCATCAGTCGCAGCAACCAGCATCTGCTCATGCACACCACTTAAACTCACCGATACTTCAGTCACCATCGGCTCTTTAGTGCGAATGTAAGCATCTAATGATTTTAGTAATTCTGTTTTCTGCTGTTTTTCCCAACTCGCAAGCGGGTTAACTGCATCATAGTAAGCTTGATTAGAGTTGCGTTTGAACGCTTGAACCTTGCCGTTTTGACCTTGTTTAGCAATACCACGAGCCGCAATTGCGCTCTGCTTAAGACCATCCAATTGGATTTGGTCAGAGTAAGCAAAACCAGTCTTTTCACCAGATACTGCACGAACGCCAACACCGCAATCGATATTGAAAGAGCCGTCTTTAATAATGCTGTCTTCTAGCACTAAAGATTCGTGCCAGCTTGACTGAAAGTAGATATCAGCATAATCAATTTGGCGGGTAGCAATACTCGCCAATGTATCTGCGATATTTTGCTCCGTAAGCCCTGTCGGGTTCAGTAGCGCTTCTTCAATTTGATTAATGCTCATAGATGGCTCTTGTTTGTAATTAAAATTGATTGGTAAATCGAGAGTGTTGCGCGATGGGCATATTTTGCCTAATGGACTCGCAACTGGATGTGTCTATCTCAACCACCATACTTTTAGGATCTTGGTCTAACTGTGCGACCACTCGTCCCCATGGATCAACCACCATTGAGTGTCCCCATGTTTCTCTTTGGCAAGGGTGTTTTCCGCCTTGACCTACCGCGACAATCCACGACTGTGTTTCAACCGCGCGGCATCTTAATAGTACTTCCCAGTGCGCTTGACCCGTTACCGCTGTAAACGCTGCAGGCACCACAATGATTTGTGCCCCTTGCTTACGTAACTCTGAATACAAGTGTGGAAAGCGCACATCATAACAAATACTCAAACCTAAGCGACCAAAAGGCGTTTCCGCTGTCACAACTTGGTTGCCCGGAGTGAAAATATCCGACTCTCGATAGCACTTATGGGCGTCAGCGACATCCACATCAAACATGTGTAGCTTGTCGTAATGAGCAACGAGGCAACCAAAATCATCAATCACCAAGGTGGTGGTCGTCACTCCGTTAGTTGTGCTTATCGGCATACTGCCAATGACGATCCAAATTCTGTGAAGCTTTGCTAGCTCAGAGATTTTCTTTTGCAGTGGACCATCATTTAAAGGCTCAGCATACTGGTGATAGTCGGCTTTACTGCCAAAGACTAACGCGTTTTCAGGGCAAACAACCCACTTAGCCCCCAACTCTTTGCACTTTGCAACTTCTTGAGCAAGGTACTCAAAGTTCAATTCAGGGCTGGGGCCAGATGTCATTTGAATCAACCCAACACAATCCATGTGTATCGCTCCTCCATTCATTATGATTCAGAAATCAGCATTTCACCGTATATTCGCTGACTCGGGCATAAGGTCTTTTCGGCTAATTTAAGGCCTATTCGGCTAATTTTCTCAGCTTCTCTGGCAGCTGAAACTCGCCAGAGCTACGAGAAAGTTCGCTCACCGTTGGTGAATCCAATGGTCCTTTCACCGAATAATTTACTTGGGTAAAGACTTCCACAACTGGCGAGATAACCGTGGTCACCGCCAATACGTACAGCGCCGTTTGAGGGGTTACCGCAAAGGCCGTTAATACGGGAATACCCGAGGTAATATCTGGGGTAAAGTTCACCTCAGCATCAACCTGACGCGTGTTGAGGTTAGCGATACCTTTGATTTTCATCTCACCTGCGACCGCATCCATGTTCAGATCATTGGTCAGGAAGATACCATTTTGAATCTCGCCCGTTCCGGTGATGCTGTTGAAGGCCATACCTTTATCAAACACATCTGAGAAATCGAGCTGCATCTTACGGATGATCGAATCTAGGCTAAACAGGCCAAGTAATCGAGCTGCGCCGCTCACATCCGAGATAATGCCTTTACCAAACTTGGTTTTAACGTTGCCATCAAGGGTATCCATTTTGATTCCCCAAGGCGAACCATCCCAATTTAGTTGACCTTCCAACGCGAATGGCGCTTTTTGAATCCCGGAAGTAATACCAAAGCGCTCCATGAGCTCGCTGTTGTTTTCACCTTCAACATCAACGGTTAACGATGAATGACTCTTGTCACCTTGCAGTTCCCACCAGCCACTCACATCCGCTTTGTTACCGCCGCTTCGCACCTGGATTTTGTTCCACTCGATACGATCTTCGTTCCTCGTCATTTCAACATCGACCTTACCCACCTTGTAGCCTTGCAGCCAAAAGTCGTTCAGCGTCAGGGTCAGGTTTGGCATCGCATCGTGGATCTCTCTATCCAATTTGGATATCAATGGCGCAGCTTGTTCTTTACGTTGCAGCAGTTGCTGATCTTGGTTGTTCTTATCACTCCACTCAGGAACAAACAGATGCAGACGATCCAGTGAAACTGTCAAATCATAAGGAGGCAGGTAGTTAATATCCCCTTCTAGCTCTTGGCTAGACACTTCCATTTGCCACGCCTGTTTGTTCTTACTAGCACTAAAATCGACGTCATTCCAAGAGATACCACCCAAGATCAGCTCTTTACTCTCAAAGGTAATACGGCTTGGCGCAGGTATGGTTGGCGTGTTCATTTGACTAAGTACAGCCGTTGAAGGCTTTACCGGTTCCATTACAACCGATAACCAATCATCGGCATTGAATTTGTCTGTACGAATCAGTGCGTGATGGCCCACCACCGGGCTAATTTTGTAGCCACCGCGACCAAGCACTAAGTTGGTCGCCGTTAACTCAGGCACGTCGCCTGTGATATCAATCTCAGCTTGGTACTTGGTGTTTGGCAATTGCAGGCGCGCGGTAATCGTCTCTTGGTTACCCGATGCCTGTAGCCTTGCAGAGCCACTTTCTAGTGATTTTTTCGCCAATGGATATGGGTAATCACTCGCCAAGTATTTTAGGTCTGACTGTAAGTCTAGTTGGTAGGTAAAGCCGATATCATTCAGCTGGATATCAATCTGGCTTTGCCATTGCGCATGACCTGATAAGCGGCTTAACCATTGCTCACCGATGTAAGGTTCTAGAGGCTTGACGTCCCAATCACCTAACACATCAATATCAACTGCATAGCCAGGACCATCATTAAGGCCCTTAAAATCAAGCGAGATACCTTGGTTAAGCAGATCCGCAGCGAGGCCATTTGCCGTCACTACGTCATTATCAAATTCAATTCGACCCGTGGTGTTCTCGAGCACCATTGGCGGCGCTTCAATCTCAACATGGTTGCCACTTAAGTCGGCGTAACCCCATGCTCTTGCTTCTTTTTCAGAATCAAACGGAATATTCAGCTGGAACTCAGAAGAGACATCACCACTCACTTGAAGTGCGGTTAAGGCTGCGCCTACCGAGCCCACCAGTGGCGAAGACGTCATGTAATCGCGTACTGCGTTGCCAGACGCCGTCGCTTTAGCTTCAATTTCAATATGGCCGCCTTCCCCTAAATAAGGAATGCGTCCTGTGATTCGATCTGCCGTCACATCCATCAGTTGAGCTGAGCGAGAATCCAGATGCATCGCATCATTTTCAAACAACAGATCAAGCTGAAGATCAGTAATCAGTGGCCACGCGGTATCAAAGCTGAATTTCGCATCTTCTAAGCCAACCCAAACCTGGAAAATACCATCGTGGTTAGTGTATGGATATTGAGACAAATCACCATGCCACAACAGTTTTACGGTATCCGCTTTACCGGCTTGAATCGCAGTTGAAAGGTAGTCTGTTAGATCTTGCCCAAGAGCCAGTGTAGGTAAGTAGCGCCATGTTTCACCGACATTGTAAGCGTCCGCTTCGCCGTAGAAGGATAAAAACGGGCTCGCATCTTTTGGGAAGTCTAAGCGGAATGCGCCTAGTACTTGTAAATCGGGGGTGGCAGCTGTGATTTTGTCTGACCACAGCTTCCAGCCGTTTTCATCTTGCTGCCAAACAATATCAACCTGACCTTGTTTGATATTCAAAGGAGCTTGGAATACGTCACCATAAGGGAACACATCGTCAATAACATGCAGGCTAGCTTTCGCTTCCGAGGCCGAACCAAACACACTACCAGACACTTGGCTAAAGCCTGGGACTAGTTCCCACTGCTCGATAGCAAGATCAGAAAAACTGGCTGAATAACGTAAACTGTCAATTCCCGAACCCATGGAAACACGGATATCAGAAACAGAGCCGCCCGGCGCCAATACGTTAATCATTTTGGTTGATTGTTCAGAGTCAGGCAGCAGCTTAATCAACGGAGTAATAGTCGCAATATCCAGATCAGAAATGTTGAGTTGCCATGGACCTTGATTCCACTTGAACGCTACGTCGAGTTCCGGCCAAGGTGTGTCATCCGTTCTAAGGTTTAGTGAGTGACCATTTACTTGCCAACCATCATCCGTCGGCGACAACTTAAAGACACCGGACTCAAGCATGAGGTCATGCTCGCCATCTTCGTTCCACGCCAGTTCTGAGGGTAAAACCTCAACATAAGCGCTCACTGGCTTGCTATTTCGCAGCGTAAGCCAGCTATTCAAGCTCACAGTACCCGTTTCAATGCCGGATTCCACCTGCATATAATGCGTAAGCCATGGCTTAACAGAAATGCTGTCGGCACTGACATAAAACTCACCAGTCACATCAGTCAGTGACCCACCATCAATAAAGTTAGCACTCACTGACAGAGAGTTTAGATTGGCATCTTTGATACTCACCACACCTTCAGCAAGGTGATGTTTGTCTGAATTTTGCCATTTTAAGGTTTCTATATCGAGCTGACGTTCTTCACCCGAAACAGAGTGATAAAGAATAGAAGAATCTTTTGCAGTTACATCGACGAGTGTTTTTAGCAGTAAATTATCGAGCTCTTGTATCACTCGCTTGGAAGACTCGGGATCTGTAGGTTCGTCTTTGCCATTTTGTCCGGCAAACAGATCAATTGAGCGGATATCAAGATACATTTGATTCATGACTAGATCGGCCACAACCGGGCGCATCTGCACGAGCGATTGAATCAAGTCAAACTCGACTTCAACACGCTCAACAGAGAAGGTCACATCTTCTGCATTGGGGAGGCTAGCTTTAACGCCTTGCAGAGCAATAGAGGGGTGAGTGTTACGCCAAAAACCGCCCACATCTTGAATCGAAAAATCAAAACCGGAGTGTTGGTTTACCCAAAGCTCAATTTCAGATTGATACTTGTTTAAATTGGGCAAGGCTACACGCAGTGTAGTAACGGCAATGGCTAGCGTTACTAAGAGAGTAACCACTAACCATAAACATGCACGTAGAATCAGAGTAACGCTTGAGCTCACAAAATTTCCATTACATCATAACAACATCAAACTGCTCTTGTATGTACAGAGGCTCAGCCTGGATTTTAACTTGCTTACCAATAAAGACTTCAAGCTCCGCAAGCGCATGAGATTCATCGCCCTCTAACGCCTCAGCTACGGCAGCTGCCGCATAGACCACAAATTTATCGGCGTCGTACGCACGATTCACTCGCGTGATCTCTCGAAGAATTTCATAACAAACGGTTTCAACTGTCTTCACACTGCCGCGGCCTTCACAAGCAGGACAGCTCGAACATAGGATATGCTCAATACTTTCACGAGTACGTTTACGAGTCATCTCAACCAACCCAAGCTGCGTGAAGCCATTAATATTGGTTTTCACACGGTCTTTGTCGAGCGCAGCCTCTAAAGAAGTTAGTACTCGCTTACGATGTTCCTCAGACAACATATCAATAAAGTCGATAATGATGATGCCACCTAAGTTACGTAGACGCAGCTGACGAGCAATCGCTTGAGTCGCTTCTACATTGGTGTTGAAAATCGTCTCTTCTAGATTACGACGACCAACAAACGCGCCAGTGTTGATATCAACCGTGGTCATCGCTTCAGTTTGGTCGATAATCAGATATCCACCAGACTTTAATTCGACTTTACGATCCAATGAACGCTGAATTTCGTTCTCGGTATCGTACATATCAAAGATAGGCTTATCACCTTCATACAGCTCAAGCTTGTCTGTCAGCTCAGGCACGTATTCAGAGGTAAACTCTTTTAGGTTTTCATATTCTAGACGAGAATCGACCTGAATCTTGCTCAGCTCAGTACCGACGAAGTCACGTAAGATACGTTGGCTTAAGCAAAGCTCACCATACAAACGAGTACGCGCCTTGTGCTTACCACGACGCTCTAATACTTTTAGCCATAATCGCTTCAAGAATGCGGCATCTTGTGCCAACTCATTTGAATCTGCACCTTCTGCTGCTGTGCGGATGATGAAGCCACCGTGTTCGTCACAGTAACGAGACACGACTTTTTTAAGACGGTTACGTTCAGACTCGCTGTCGATACGTTGAGATACACCAACATGACTTGCGCCCGGCATAAATACCAGATAACGAGACGGTAGAGTGATATCAGTGGTTAAGCGAGCACCTTTAGTACCAAGAGGGTCTTTGACCACTTGCACCACAATGTCTTGCCCTTGACGGACAAGCTCTGAAATATCACGAACCTGAAATTGTTTCTTTTCGTTTTCAGCGACACATTCAGTGTGTGGGACAATATCAGAGGCGTGTAAAAAAGCTGCTTTCTCAAGGCCTATATCCACAAAAGCCGCCTGCATTCCCGGAAGAACACGGCTTACACGTCCTTTATAGATATTTCCTACGATACCGCGTCGAGCATCTCGTTCGACATGGATCTCTTGAAGAGCCCCCCCTTCAATCATGGCCACACGAGTTTCACTCGGGGTCACGTTCAGCAACAATTCAGCACTCATGGTGCACCTCAGGTTAGTAATTATAAGAATTCTTGCAGTAGCTGGTCCGTTTCAAATAAAGGTAAGCCGACAACGGCGTAATAACTACCTTCGATTCGGGTGACAAAGCGTCCGCCCAAACCTTGGATCCCATAGCTACCGGCTTTATCGCATGGCTCCCCTGTTTGCCAGTATTGTTCTATTTCTTTTTCACTGAGGGGTTTAAACCATACGTCGGTAATAATGACTTCTGTTCTTTGTTTTTCTTCTGAAACCACAGAAACCGCCGTCATCACTTGGTGACGTTCATTCGCTAACTGAGTAAGCATGCGCTTAGAGTCAGCAAAATCGGTGGGTTTCTCAAGCACTTGCCCTTGGCTTACGACGACTGTGTCAGAACCAAGAACGACTATATCAGAGCCATGATCTACAGTATCAGAACTAGGAACGACATGCTGCCTTTCAGAAGGGTTATCTTTCAATAAAGACAACGCAGCTAAAGCTTTATCTAAAGATAGTCGCTTAACATATTCTTCGGCGGTTTCTTGAGCGTGTTTACACTCTTCAACATCGGTTACGAGGACAGAAAACTCATAACCGAGTTGAGATAGCAATTCTTTGCGGCGTGGAGAGCCGGATGCCAAAACTAAATGTTTCTTTTCCATCGTCACGCTACCTCACATGCCAATGGCGACGCACGCGTCTCATTAATAAAAACATCCAAGGCCAAAGTATACAGTTTATCAATGCGCTCCATAACGATAACGGATTGAAAATAACATCTTGGATCAAATATTCACCAAAGAAGATCAACACCTCAAACAAGACCGTTAACGCGGCAATGATCATCGCTTGCTGCCATAACGCCATGTTACGAATGACGAGGAAGTTCATCGCAATAATGTACATCACTATTGCCATCATCATGCCTCGAATACCCAGAGTAGAGCCGATCAAAAGGTCCCACAATAAGCCTAAAATCAAAGCACTACCCACGTTAACACGATGCGGTAGAGCCAAAACCCAGTAACACGTAACCAGCAGTAACCAAGATGGTCTAAATAAATCTAAGCTACCAGGCCAAGGGATCGTCTGCAGAATCAGTGCTATTAAAAATGAGCAGAAAATTACTACCTTGCTTCTCAAAACGCTATTGGCCATCTTCGCCCTCTAACAATGCTTGTTCTATGCTCGATTGATCCGCTTGCATCTGTTTGTTTTCATCAGGCCATACAAGCAGCAGGTATCTGAGCTTATCGAACTCAACCACAGGCTCTGCTTTAATCACAGCGAACTCACGTTTCGGGTCGTAATCAACGGCCGTAACATAGGCGACTGGATAACCTTCTGGATATACCCCACCAAGACCTGATGTCACCAACAGATCTTCTTCTTGTATATCGGTACTGGTTGGAATGTGCTCTAGCTGGATCTCATCAATCATGCCATTGCCCGAAGCAATCACACGGATGTCATTACGAATAACCTGAACAGGAATCGCATTGTTTGCATCAGTGAGTAGTAATACACGACTATTATGAGCAGCAACGAAAGTGACTTGGCCGACAATGCCTTTTTCGTTGATCACCGGCTGACCTTCATACACCCCATCAATCTGACCTTTGTCGATCACGACTTGATGGCGATATGGTGAAGTGTCTACCGCCATAACTTCTGTGACGACTTTCTTCTCATCACGGATAAACGGCGAGCCTAACAGCTTACGAAGGCGCTTGTTTTCTTCTTGATATTGCTCAAGCAGAATCAGCTCGCTCTTCAGACGCAAGACTTCTCGTTTAATATTATGGTTAGATTCAATTAACCCTTTGCGAGTGCTAAAACGGTCGTAAACACCATCGAACATAGTGCGAGGCAAGTTGGCTGCATATTGAATAGGCGCAACCATGCTGTTTAATAGATAGCGAACATTTGAGAAAGCATCTAAACGACTATCAGCCAGCATAAGGCTGGCTGATAAAATTACAGCAAAAAACAGGCGCAATTGTAGAGAGGGACCTCTACCAAAAATTGGCTTCATTCTATATTTGGTCCTAGAGCTACATTTGATCCTATAGACAAGGTCCTAGGCTCTTTACATAAAACTAGATAAGAAAAGAGCCTAACACTAGATATTATTCTTCGCTGAACAGATCGCCGCCGTGCATGTCGATCATCTCTAGAGCTTTACCGCCACCTAGAGCAACACACGTTAATGGCTCTTCTGCAACAACAACAGGGATACCTGTTTCTTCTGTTAACAGGCGATCAAGGTCTTTAAGCAGTGCACCACCACCTGTTAGTACCATACCGTTTTCTGAGATATCAGAAGCCAGCTCTGGTGGACACTGTTCAAGTGCAACCATCACTGCAGATACGATGCCAGATAGAGGCTCTTGAAGTGCTTCAAGGATTTCGTTTGAGTTTAGGCTAAAGCTACGAGGCACACCTTCAGCAAGGTTACGACCACGTACTTCGATCTCTTCGACTTCATCGCCAGGGTAAGCTGAACCGATTTCGTGTTTGATCTTCTCTGCTGTCGCTTCACCGATCAAGCTGCCGTAGTTACGACGAACGTAGTTGATGATCGCTTCATCAAAACGGTCACCACCAATGCGAACAGAAGACGAGTAAACCACACCGTTCAGTGAGATAACCGCAACTTCAGTAGTACCACCACCGATATCAACAACCATTGAACCTGTTGGCTCAGAGACACGTAGGCCAGCACCAATCGCAGCAGCCATAGGCTCATCGATTAGGTAAACCTCACGAGCACCAGCACCTAACGCTGATTCACGGATAGCACGACGCTCAACCTGTGTTGAACCACAAGGTACACAAACCAAAACACGAGGACTTGGTTTAAGCACACTGTTGTCATGCACTTGTTTGATGAAGTGCTGAAGCATTTTTTCCGTTACGTAAAAGTCGGCAATTACACCGTCTTTCATTGGACGGATCGCTGAGATGTTACCAGGCGTACGACCAAGCATTTGCTTAGCAGCGTGGCCAACAGCAGCGACACTCTTTGCAGAACCCGCACGATCTTGGCGAATAGCTACAACTGAAGGCTCATCAAGAACAATGCCTTGGCCTTTTACATAAATAAGGGTATTGGCTGTACCTAAATCAATCGATAGGTCGTTTGAAAACATGCCACGAAGTTTTTTAAACATATTCTTCGCTCATCCTGCAAGAATTAGAAGACAAAAATTGCACTAAATGTACCAATGCCTTGCTGTTACGGCAAGGCATTGAAGTGCAAACATGGACTGAAACCCGCAATTTCTTACAGATTCCTAACTTAAGGGGCAAAAATTATATTATTACTGACCTGTTAAGCCACTTTCACCTCGGTAGATCACACGATCGTTACCACGGTAGATACCAAATGTGACGACGGTGGAGGGATCTTCATCGCCTAAGCCTCTCCAGTTGTAGCGCAGCCATGGTTGCTCTTGATCGCTGCCTGAGCAGGTAATAGGGTTTTCACCAGTTCTAGTGTTTGGTTCTGAGTCATCCATTCTTAACCACAAGCGGACTTGTTCACGAGGTGCATCTGTACCAGAAGGCGTGTTTTGGTTCGCTGTGACGCCTTCCTCTCCATCATCAACACTTCCACTACCATTAAGTGAAGCTAATGTAGTTTTCACTGCATTGCTGGTCCAAATGACTTGCTTACAAATATTTGAGCCATTGAATGTGCTGCGATCGTCATAGTCATTCACAACAAAGTCACTGCCATCCCAAAACTCAGCACGGAGTGGAATCGTCAAAGTACTACCTGAATTACCGCCAATATCATCTAGCGCTATTCGGCCATAGCGGGCTGGAGGTTGAATTGGGAAAGCTACCGAACTGGTAACAGGGTCAGAATCCGTAAATGACACCGGATCTGTTCCCTCGATTGTTAAGCCAAAGTTTGTAGTAGTCGAGTTAGCATCTGACGTATTAAACGGTGTGTCTCTGCGGCTAACACCATCTAAATCCACAACTCGTTGAAGCTCAGCTGCATTGTCATTAAGCAACCAATGTTTACGATCAGCCGACCATGTTCCAGAGCCCGTATCTAGCAAGAAGCCGTTATCAGTGTTGCTATCATCTAAAACACCAAACTTTGCTTGTAACTCTGTATTAAAGAACCGGTAATTATTAAGAACATTATCCGTATCACCTTCACCAGAAGCCATTGGATATACTTGGTGAACTGTAGAATCATAAGGTTGACTTAGGTATGCGATATCCTTTTGATTGGCGACATTCCATTCCGGAGTACCTTGCACAAAGTATTTAGGGTAAAAGCGGCCGATAGTTTTAGACCCAGTGACACCTGAATCACCATTTGGAGGGGCAATGGTGCTATAAAAGTTACCCGTTTCAATTGCAACCAATTCAAAACTTCCTACCTCTGAGTAGGTTAACCCATCAAGTTGGTACCCACCATTTGACTGATCACTAATTGAAATACTCGGAGATATCGTGTCGGGCATCAAATAGCCAAGTACACCCTCACTTGGTGTGTCTAAATAATGGGAAACACTGATCGAAGCTTGAGACACAAAATAATTCGAAGGAACACCTACATTATTTGAACATACGGAATTTACATTAGCTCCGGTAATCATGGGTTTCACGTCCACATCAAAGCTCTCCCCCGCTGCAACAAAGCCACTACTACTGGATTCTGTACTCGTTCCACTTGAATCGCTATCAGTACATACAGCAAACTCATAAGGTTTAGATTTGACAACAAAGCTACCAACCAACCCCGAACTTGCGGAATCAGGCTGTTCATAAATAGGACACCCTTCAATTTCAGAACAATCAAAGCTAGGATCATTGATAACTACATTAACTTGCCCAACATTGCTCCAATTTACTTCAGTTGTAGCACCACCATTATCAAAATTTAGATCTGTAACTGAGAAGTCATCAAGTGATCCATCTTCAGGGGTAGGCATTTCAAGAAAGTAATCTTTAGAAGCATCAAATGATAAGTTTTTAGTATAGCCATTTACTGGGCTAACAACGCCTTGATCACAAGCTTGAGCCGTCACCTCTACCACTAACTCTTGAGAGTCTTGAGCTGCATTCATATGTATTTGGCTTGGGCTTGTATCAAACTTATAGGGCACATAAAAAACTTGTGTCGATGTTGCGGGCTCTGAATCGTAGACTCCCCCAACACTGAAACTACCAACCGTATCAGAGTCTAAATACAAGGTTCGAATGCCACCATCAAACGTATAATCCGGAGTTTCACACGCATTGTTAGCTTCACCCGTACACCATCGCGTTCCCGTTGGGGTTACCGTCGCTTCAAACTGCTCATTAGAGTCGACCAATTCGCCATTCTCTTCTAGGCGAAACTCAACCGGAATTCGCTCACAGGTTAGGCTATATAATTGTTGAGGTTCTACAACCAATAATCCTTGCTGTACTGGGGGTTCACAAGAATAATCAGGTTTGATTATCGTTACACCATTATCAAGCACGGCTACTCTCGCTGTCACGGCACCATGAATAGCTGTCTGATTTAAATCTACAGTATCTGCGAGAATAAATCCTTTGAAAGTAGAGTTCCCAACGTCAAATATGACCTCACCTTTAGGAGCGTATATAATGGGATAAGCGAAGTCAGATTGTATATCAACTGCCAAGTTAAACTTCATACGTGTTATCACATTTATTTGAGAGTTGCCCTCAAAGGCATATACCAAATCTCCTGCATCATGCTCATAATTATCAAAGGTCACCGTGGAATTATCAGGAAAAACCAGTTCTACACCCGCCCCTCCACTAACTTTAACATCTGAGATATAACTGTCTTCATCTAAGACGACTCGAACTAGATTATAATCATTCCCCTGCTTGTTGATAACGAGCTTAGACAAGTTACTCTCAATGAAAACATCTATTGTTTCACCGTTAATTTGGTAAGAACATATCTCTGAGTCCGCTCCGCAGCTCTGCAAAATATCCGAAGCCTTGCCCGTAATGGTTAAACTTTCTGATGGATTTTTTTCTGCAATAGAGGTTACGTAACTGCCTTTAATCTTTCTTAATTCAAGTTGGCTATCATTATTACCAACATCACATTGATGTTCATCACACACTGGAAAATTATAAATATGATAAAACTCACTCGCATCATCAAAACCCAATAATAAAAAGTCATCTTTTGTTGTCCATTTATCATTAAAGAGCTCATAGCCTTCAGAGACCTTTTTTAAAGATTGATTAATATAGTTATTAGACCAGCCGCTAAATTTTGTTTGCTGGCTGGTAACCGTCAATGAGCTATTCACACCAGTCCAACTCTGAATGGGCTCGGGAAACAAGTTACACACGTTGGCAACAGGAACCACCTCAGGTAACTCAAACGCAAAGTAACCCACTTCTTCCGGAATATGCGTGCGGTCTCTAAAGTCCTCATCTACAACAAAGCTAACTTGGTTCGTGTTAATGTTACATCGACGTAGCCAGCCTCCGTGTCCACCAGCCCTCTCTTGTTTATTAGCTATGATCCCGTCAATATTCGTTAGAGAGGTGGTAGCATACTTATCCTCACAACCATCCAACATTGGGTCATTACCGCTTTGACTTGGCGTATCATACCCTCTTGCAAATTGAACCTTAAAACCATCAACATCAAGGTTAGTATTGGTGGCTAACGTCGCTAAAAACGCGATCTTCTCATCGTCATAATCATCGTTACTGCGGTGAGAAGCACTTAGCTCCAAAAACAAATCAATGTATGACGTTTCATCGGTTCGCCTAACCTTGCCAGAGGTCATCCATTTATCATTGTTATTTCGAGTTTGAATTTGATGCAATACCACCGGATTAGAAGAAAAGCCAGCTCCGCCAAAATCGCTATAAAGGACTCTATCATTACTATTTGAGCCTGATTTAGCACTGGCTGCATCGGTGTTCAAATAACCCGCTATGACTTCATGGCCATTAAAATCGGCCACACCGGGCTCAATCGCAAGGTAACTGACTTCTGTTATCGGTTGGCTATCTAAATCTGAACCACCGCCATTCTTTGGCGCCTTAATCTGCTTGATGGTCGCTTCGGTTTTGCTTACCTCGGTAACCATTAACGTTGCAGGAGCATCCGCGTCAGGGGCACTTGAATCAATGGTTGGCATCACAAACACCAGTGGCGTGTTGGTATAAGACTGAGTCAGTGGGATCTTACATTCTCCACCAGAGCACTGAACGATACCAAATTCATACTGAGCATCGTTTGAATAAACCGGCGGTGGCTCGATATCCGAGCTGTCACATTCTAGTTCAGTACTGTCCCCACTATTAATGTCGACGCTTTGCGGGTGAATACCTTTAAAGTCTGCGGGGTAATTGCCTAAAAAAGTAAAACCCTGCCCATCGTCAACGTAGTAGTCTGCGGTTCCGGCATCATTTCCCGCTCCCGGCTGATAAATCAGTTGAACACTATAGTCTCCCCCACCAACCATGTAACGAGGATCGCGAATAAAGGGCGTATCTCCCACCGTAGGCTCATTAATATCATTGGTCCAGATGGTGTATTCCGGGCGGTTATTTCCGGGCTCTTGCTCTGCAAACACAGATTCAACAAGCTGGGCGGAATTGATATTAAATGATATTTTAAATTCACCGCTCGGATCTACGTTACAAGTCGACGCTGTCGCGATCAAAGGGAATAGGCAGAAACAGGCAACTAAAATATATCTACATGCTTTCATCGTATTGACTCCTTCACCCAAACTTCTTGAATACGCTGTACTTGGTTGATACCTGAGCCACAAATGGCTGTTGATTCAATCTTAAAAAAACCAACATCATCTAAAATTCCGATCGGAGTACAAGTTAACTCTTCAACTGTACAGATAGTCGACATCCCACTGCTCACTTGATTTGAATTTAAGTTACCACACGCTGCACTAACACTTGTTGAAACCGCGGGAGATACAGTCAAAGGGTACACTTGAGTAAGTGCCCACTCATTCGCAGAGTGTGCTAGCAACCAAGCCTGTGTCCCAAGTTGCTTACGGGTCAATGTATCGTGATTTGACCATTGGACTTGCACTAGAGAAGTCGCGAGGAAGCCCATCACCACGATAACAAATACCGCGACGACCAAAACACTCCCTTGTTGAGATGATTTACTATGGCGCATTGAGTACCTGCACATCTTGTTGATAAACACTGATTTCGTTGTTTTGCTCAAGCACAAGTTCGATATGAATCACACCACCGCGCTGTAAGCTTGGCTCTTCGTAACGGAAGTTACTTTTTGTATAGTTAACGCTATCTGTGACCCTTACGCCATTACGCTCAATGACACCTTGTCCTTCGATAGTATTGTTCACTATACAGAAGCTGACATGATTGTTTTTTTCATAAATATAGTGTCGTTTTGCAATAGACTCACTCACAAGACTCAAAGCTGTAACACTGAAAGAGTTGGTATTCTGAACTGCACCCGAGACGTCAATTCGTTTATTGGACTCCACTGCCAAATCATTAAAACTACTTGGATTTATAATAAGATAATCTCCTACAGAGAGACTTGGGGCATCTTGACCAACAATGAAGTCCAATTGATTGCCTGGTTCATCGAAGTGATAAAAACCGGAATATTTGATCGAATAGAATGAAAGACACTTTCTATCAAAAGCAAGTGTAGGTAAAAAAGTCTGAACTTCAGTGAAGCTATTGGGAACTGCGTGGCTTATCTCTCGCGACATTTTCTCAACAACAAACTGCCCTTTTACTTGCACCTTTTGTCTATCGATAGTGTCGACATAACCTTTCATGCCATATTCAACAAAGCCTGCAATCGCTAGGCCAATGACGGCAACCACAACAATGGTTACGATCATTTCTATCAAAGTAAAACCACGTTGTTTCATTAGTAGTTCCCCTTGTAAGCAACCAAGCTATAACGGTTGTTACCACCAAATATCTGTAACTCAACGCGCTTCATCGTTCCAATTACATTGTCGTTAAGCCCGTCCATGTCTTCGTCATAAAACACCAAGACCTCAACACGGAAATTGGCATAACTGTCTTCGATGTTTTCATCTAGGATATTAGCAAGCGGATACTTCGTCGATGATACACATGCTGATTCAGTGGTATCGGTGTACCAGCATCCAATATAATCATCGACATCATTAAAAGCAGCAGGCGCAGTCTCTGCCCCATCCACTCCCAGTTCATTAGGGGCAGAACAAGCCGTCGCACCAACATCCCCACAACGCACCAGACCACCATCAAAATCACTGTGTTCATCAAAGCCGCGAGCTAAAATTTGATTCATCAAACTCTGGCCTAAGGCCACGGAACGGTTTTGATATTGTGGGTCTGCTGAACTTGCCACTTGTGGTGCTAAAAAACTACTAATCGTCACCATCGCAATACCCAGTACGATAATCACAACAATACTTTCAATCAGAGTAAAACCACGTGAGCGAATCATAGACACGCCCCTTCACTCACATAACCTTGAGAATTGATACACACACTGGCTTGGTTTTGCGCTGAGGTAATCAAGATGCTCACACCACTACTGGCGGTATCAAGCGGGTTACCGAGAAGATCAAACGTAATTTGTGACACTGAAGGTGTAGTACTAAACGAGACTTGATCAGCTACAACTAAATCGCTCCGAGAGTTAGGGTCACTAGCACTGCAACCTCTTGAACTACCAATACAACTAGCATTGATAGTTATGCGGCTGCGCAGACAAAGTTTTTGAAGATCAGGGTTACTCGTATCGTTACAGTAATTGTATAAGTTGGGGATATTGGTTTGAATGCGATTCACTTGAACCTGACGAATCACCGAGATAATTTGCTCTTGCGCAGTAAAAGTGGAATAGCTAGAAGTACCGACGAAGCGACTTGCGGCAAAGGTGGAAACAATACCGAGGATAATGATAACGATGATCAGCTCTACCAGAGTAAAGCCTTTGGGTGGGGGGCTGTTATCCATAATAAGTCTCTAACTGCCTAGCGAATACTGATTATACAAGATAACGAAACTAACGATCTTATGTATATGAATAGTTTTGATATTTATGTGCATTGGATAGAAAAAAGGCCAGCAGGAGCTGGCCTTAATATTAAATATTCAAGCTTATTGAATAGTACAAACACCAGCACTCACAACTGCATTCGCTGTTGCTTCAGCAACAGAGGTCGCTTCTTCGTATACAACACAACTATCAACGTAACCAACAATACCAAACAGCGCGTCGTCATTACTGGATTGACCAAGATATTCAAAATCTTCATCTTCGCCAACACCTTGAACAATAGCACCAATTGCAGCTGACGTTCCTGCTGGGTAACCAAAAACTGTAGCTACTGTAGTGTTATCGATAATAATAGAAGATGCACCGCTTGTCTCCGTACCATTAATTGCAGATTTACCATAAACAATACCAGCAGCACCTTGCATAGCACCGGCTAGACCTTCAAGCGTGGCATTTTTTGCATCATCTTGCAGGTTTAGGAAACGTGGTGCCGCAGTTACAGCAAGAATACCTAGAATAACAATTACAACCACTAGTTCGATTAGGGTGAAACCGCCTTGTCTTTTCATAGTTAAGCTCTCTCTATGTTTAATTTTACGCAGACTTACTGCAAAGTTACGGTCACACGACCAGTTTTAATTTCGTAAACAAATTCATGCTCGGTACTACCTTCTAATTGAACGTAAGTACAGGTTGCATCAGCTGAATTCGCTTGCGCTGAATATTTGTAATTTGAGTCATTAGCGACATCTGAAACCGCACCAACTTTAGGTGGGTTTTGCAGCAAGTTTTCCATCAACTCAGAACATGTTTCATCTGAAATATCTTGTGGCGCAGTGCTCGAATTGTTGTTCAGAGTCCACGGATAGCCGTCTCGAAAATCGGTATCGACGTTGTTACTGTTCTTTGATCTTGTTAACCAAAAATCAACACCATCATAATTTACAGTATTGTATGTTTCAACACCTATCTTCTCTGATGGCCTAGCTTCTGCTTCCCACTGTGCTCTTGCCGATAGTACTGCGGTTGCAAAGCCACCAGCAACACCTTCAATACTTGATTTCTTGGCTTCATCTGTCACATCGAGAAAGCGAGGTAAAGCAGCCACCGCCAATAAACCAACGACCACGATCACTATGACTAATTCGACAAGGGAGAAACCCTTTTGATTTTTAAGCATTTTCTACCTACTCATCTAATTACTAACGCGCATTATACATTTGCACACGTATAAAACCATAAAAACAGTGTCAATATTCTCACAAAGCCAAAATATTGGCTTTTACACTAAACCTTTCGCTTTCAAGTAATATATCTACCTGATATTTATCAGAATAATGATAACTACAGTGAAAGTGTATGTTATCACTTTTATCTTCAACACTTGGAGAGCTTAGCCCTAAAATGCTCCCTTGAGGATATAATTGATCCAGCCAATAATTACAGTCTCGCTCCGTACCTTGGATAGGCATTACCCACCCAGTTCTGCTGTAGATCTTTGGGGGTTCCGAGCCTTCTTCTTGCCCAGCACCCGATAACAAATATTGCTGTTTGAACAAATTGGCTTGCTCTAAAATCCGCTTGCTCGCGACGATAAATGCCGTGTTAGTCGCTTCTTCTTCTACCGTTTTGAATGCCGAAAGCACACCGACAATAAGAAAAAGAATAACCACTGTCCAAATAACAAAACGTGAGCGTTGTAGGTTATTTAGCATTCACTAGCCTTTGATCGCATCCAACATTCCCCACATCGGCAAGAAGATACCTAGCGCCAAAATCAGCACCATGCCTGCAACGATGGTTAACAAAATGGGTTCAATTCTGGCGGTTAAGGTTTTCAGATCGTAATCGACTTCGCGGTCATAAAAATCAGCCACTTCAAGTAATAGCTCATCAATACGACCCGTCTCTTCACCGACGGAGATCATTTGTATCACGAGCGGTGTGAAAATTTCGCTGTTAATCGCGGTCGACGAAACCGTACTACCGGCTTCAATGGCCGATTTCATGGCTTGAACTCGCAACTCTAGAAAACGGTTATCTAAAGCTTCCGCCGAAAGCGCTAGCGACTGGTTCAGTGGAACACCCGCTTTAAGCATCAAAGCAAAAGTACGCGAGAAGCGTGACAACAGTGCTCGATTCACTACCCCGCCAATGACCGGCATTTTTAAGCGTAATCGATCCCACTTTTCCAAGCCTTTGTCTGTCTTCACCCAAGCTTTAAAAGCGAAGATAAGACCAAAGATCACTCCAAGCATTAAGCCCCAGTAATTCACAAAGAACTCAGACATACCAATCAAGATACGAGTAGGCAGCGGCAAGTCGACACCAAAGCGCGCAAACATGCTTGAGAACTGTGGAATAACCTTGATGTTAAGAATGAACATTGCAATCAAGATAAAACTGATCACGAATGTTGGGTAACGCATCGCAGTCTTAATTCGTTTGCGAGTCTCAACTTCTTGTTCGTAATATCCAGCTAATTGCAGTAAAGCCTGATCTAGACGGCCTGTGTTTTCACCAACGCCAATCATCGAGACAAACAACGGACTGAATACCTTTGGGTGCATCTGCATTGACGCCGCTAAGCCGCGACCATTGGTTAGCTCAGCAACCACCTCTTCCAAGGCGGCTTTCAGCTGCTTATTTTCGCAGTTTTGAGTGAGGCCTTTCATCGATCTTAATAGTGGTACACCCGCTTTGGTTAGGCTGTATAACTGTCGACAAAACAGAACCAACACCTCTAACGGTACACTCGGAAAGAACAGACTCGATACATCCATATCTAAGACTGAACCACCACTTTTGCCCAGTTTGATAGAGGTTGGAATGATCCCTTTACTCATCAAGCTTTCAGCAGCAAGATCTTCGTTATTCGCGTCTAATTGCCCACTTACTTGACTACCATCAGAGCTGCGACCTACATAACGATACGTTGGCATATCATTCTACCCCTACAGATAAATTGGGTCAGTGGCACCGGACGCATCACCTTCGCCAAGATGCATTATCTCATCAAGACTCACGACACCTTGCAGAGCCAATTCCATCGCAGAAGCCAATAACGGTTTATAGTTTTCAGACTGTCTCGCCTTTTGAGCAAAACCTACCGCATCATTAGCTCTCAGCGCATCCATCATGTTTTGCTCTAGCTCCAACATTTCAAATACACCAATTCGCCCGCGGTAACCGGTTAAGTTACAGTTCTGGCAACCACGGCCTTTCATAAACGGCACACCTACTTGGTTAGGGAAACGGACGCTCAGCCATTGCTTGCGAGGTTCATCTAACTCATCCTCAACCTTACAATCTGTACACACTTTACGAACTAATCGCTGTGCGACTACTGCTCGAACAGCGCTCGCGACCAAGTAACCCGGAGCACCCATATCCATCATACGCAACGCGCTGTCTACCGCATCATTGGTATGTAACGTACTTAATACTAAGTGGCCGGTCAGTGCAGCTCTCAAGCCTATCTCAACGGTTTCGTGGTCACGCATCTCACCGATAAGAATAATATCGGGATCCTGACGTAGAAAGGTTCTCAAGATAGTAGAGAAATCGAGATTGATCTTAGGGTTTACCTGAACTTGATTCACACGAGGTAGGCGGTATTCCACCGGGTCTTCCGCAGTAATGATCTTTTTACCCGGTTCGTTTAATTCACTTAACGCGCCGTATAAGGTTGTTGTTTTACCTGAGCCGGTTGGTCCGGTAACCAAAATCATGCCATGTGGACGGCGCAATTGTTGACGCAGACGAACCAACAGATCACTCGGTATGCCCGACTCTTCTAGTTTACGTAGGCCTGCTGACTGGTTAAGAAGACGCATAACCACTGATTCACCGTGCTGTACCGGCATGGTC
Organism: Vibrio sp. 10N.286.52.C3; assembly: GCF_041468865.1. NCBI lineage: Bacteria > Pseudomonadati > Pseudomonadota > Gammaproteobacteria > Vibrionales > Vibrionaceae > Vibrio > Vibrio sp. 10N.286.52.C3. The sequence continues at coordinate 218,205 of NZ_JBFRJM010000001.1, forward strand.
GACATACGAATATCAACCGACTGACCTTTAGCTCGGATATTAAATCGGCCGTCTTGAGGAAGACGTTTCTCTGAAATATCGAGGTTTGCCATCAGCTTCAAGCGCAGTACAAGTGCTGAAGCAATATTCACTTCATTCAGCAATGTTTCATGCAGCACACCATCAATACGCTGACGAAGACGCAATACGTTTGAATCTGGCTCGATATGGATATCCGAAGCACCAACCTGAATAGCATCTTCAAATAGTGAGTTGATCAGCTTAACGACGGTAACTTCATCACTGTCTTCTTCAGCGATATCGAAATCAAAAGCATCATTAACTTGGTGTTCAGCGTGAAGTTGCTCAGCAAACGAGGCAATCTCTTTGGTTCTTCGATAATAGCGATCGAAGCCATCAACCAATTGCCTTTCTTGAGCAACAACGAATTCAAGCGCGTAATCGCCGAGCTGACCAAGCAAAGACTCTTGGGCAAACAGATCCGCAGGGTCACTCATTGCAACACGCAAAGTGTCACCTTGGCGTCCAATAACCAATGCACGAAGGCGACGAGCATGTACTTCGGGTAAAAGCTGTACTGCTTCAACATCGACAACGGCTCGGCTTAAATCAATAAGAGGAATCGCTAACTGCTGCGACAAAAAGCTCAGCATTTGCTGTTCTGACAAGAAGCCAAGCTCAATTAGCGCATCACCCAGCTTACGCCCAGTACTTTTCTGAGCGGCCAGTGCTTGTTCAACTTGAGCCTCAGTGATAATGCCTTCTTCGACAAGCAAATCACCAAGTCTTTTTCTTAATCTAATTTGCATCGCCGCTCTCCTCTAAAGCATTGAGTATTTTTAACCGGTCACGCACAAAGCTTTGTGATTGAGATGAGATACCGACTCTGGTTAACGCACCTTGGTATGACGCTTTAGCAGCTGTGAAATCGAGTTGACGTTCTTGCTGAATCGCTAAGCCTAACCACCAGCGAGCATTATCTGAATCGACCTCAACCAACTTTTGGTAACTTTCCAATGCCACTTCTTCTTGCTGACTCTTTTGACTCAAGGCCGCACGCATCGCCAAATAATTTTGGGTAGGGTTCGGTGGTAAATGTATTAACGGACTTAAAGCCGCTTCTGATTGATTCGCTTTTACCAGCAGTTTTGATAACCCTAAACGCAGTTTTTCACTGTTGATGTTGAGCTTGATACCAGACTGATAAAGCTCATAGGCTTTGCGAGTATCGCCTTTACCAAAATAGAGAATCGCAAGTTTCTGACGGACATCTTCATTTCGTGGCGTGTAGCGTAGAGCTTCAGTGTAGCCCTTCAACGCACCAGTAAGATCGTTCGCATCAAGCGCTTTCTGAGCTCGACCTTGTGCATTCACAGATAGCTGTTCCGGAGTTAACTCAACCTGTTCGATCAACATTCCGCTATTTTCTGAATCACCAGAGGCTACAGGCTCATTAGAGATAGACGCAGGATCTTTTTTGGCCACACTAGCAACGTAAACTGGTTGGGGGATGTCAGTCCTAATCGTTTTAGGCGTGCTTAGAGGTTTAGCCGGTGTTTGTTGTTTTGTCGCTTTTGGGGCAGACATAACAACTGATTCGGAAACACTAGGCTTAGATTGAGCGCTTTTTGCCATCGCAGTGTTTTCTGTTGAAAGGATCGCAGAGTCTAGTGTCACCAATTTCTTAGTTGGCGATGAGATAGGTTGAGCAACTTCCTGAATGCCATTTGAATCATCAACGACAGAGACTTGAACCTGTAAATCTCGAGTTGAGATTGACTGCTCAACAATAGACTGATCAATCACAGGGCCTTGCGATATCGCCCAGCCGCCCATCGCTAAACTCAAAGTAAAACCCGCAACAACCCAAACTAGGGGGGAACGCGTTTTTACTTTAGGTACGACTGCCGCTTCAATCGAAGTCGCTGATTTTTTCTTTGCCAATTTAGACAAGGCGTTGTTAATGACGCTCATAATTAATTCCAACCCCACAGTATTGGCGTTTTAAATTTAGGCTTACACACATCGTACGTTTCATGCATAGCTGAAAAAAGATGTTGGTTGTCGATACTTTTCTTATCTTCACTGAACGAAAGCAATAGAGCCTTATGGCAAAGTTGGTTTATCAATCTAGGGATACCTAACGACGAACGACAGATCGCCTTTTTTTGATTCAAGCTGAATAACTCAGGGCTACCACCAGATTTAGCGATTCGATTATCAATATAAGCCACCGTTTCATCGAGATTCAGCGGTCTCAGTGTCGAACTAAATGTGATTCTTTGGCGAAACTGCCTTAGGTGGTACGCCTCTAATCGAGCATCCAATTCTGGCTGACCTAATAGAACAATCTGCAGCAGTTTTTTATCTTCCGTTTCAAGGTTACCAAACAACCTTAATGTTTCGAGCGCTTCATCCGATAGAGCCTGAGCTTCATCAAGAATAGCCACCACTCTTAAACCAGAATTGTGCAATTCAATGAGCTTATGCTGAATGTTATCAACCAAGGTTGCTTCATTATCGACAGCTAAACCAAGCTCTGTTGCAACCGCCTGGCGCAAGTCTGCCCCTGATAACACAGGGTTTGGTAAGTAGATCAGAGCTGTACAGTCATGTAGGTGATTGACCAACATTCGGCAAACCATGGTTTTTCCAGTGCCTACCTCTCCGGTCACCTTAATCACGCCCTCGCCCATTTCCAACGCCGAGATTACCGTCTGAATCGCTTCGAAATGAGGCGCTAAACCATAGAAGAAATCGGTATTCGGCGTTAAGGTAAATGGCAGTTGTTCAAAACCAAAGTGAGCTTGATACATACGACGACCTAGCTTAGTGAGACACTGCCACTCTATATTGAGAAAGTAAGCAATTACTCTTCATCAGGGAACCACTGCTGAAGAAGATCACGTGAACGCTCCAACTCATTTTGCCAAGTATTCACACCCACGATCGTTGGCTTAAGTAAGATCACGAGCTCAGTTTTTTGCGTTAACTGATTGGTATTACGGAACAAATGACCTAAGGCTGGAATATCACCGAGGAATGGAACTTTAGAGGTCACATCACTGGTGTTGGATTTCATCAAACCACCAATAACAACCACATCGCCATCTCGAGCTCGAATCACTGAGTCAGACTCACGAATAGAGCTTTTCGCCAAAGGAAGCTGCACCACACCCGTTGTAGAACCAAGGTTGAGCTCTTTCACTTCTTCCTCGACCTCAATAACGGCTGGGTGAACATGTAAGAATACGCTACCTTTATCATCTATCTGAGGGGTCACATCTAAGGAGATACCCGAAAAGAACGGAGTTAACTCAACCTCAGGTGCGACGTTCGCGTTGTCACCACTGCCTACCGCGCTAGATAAATCCGTCACGTAGTATTCGTCAGTACCCACTTTGATAACCGCTTTCTGGTTGTTTGCAGCTGTGACTCGTGGGCTTGATAGAACGTTCAGGTCACCTTGAGTATCCATAAAGCTCAATACCGCTTCAAAACTGCCATCTGAGATCGTTACGTTGGTTTGCCCGCCTAACAAAGAGCTGATCGCATCTAATGGAGGCAAAGTTCCACCAGGTCGATCAATTACCACACCGCCGCTGCCAATCGACTTAGATAAATTAGACCAGCTAATACCTTGTTGGTAACCATCACTCAAGGTTACTTCCATGATTTTGGCTTCTAGGATAACTTGACGCTGCAGGCGTTTTTGAGAAATACCTAAGAACTCTCGAACCTCACGAATTTCGTCAGGGTAAGCACGCACTGTAATCACACTCGCTTGCGGGGTCACGACAACGCTTTGCCCATCGCCCGAGCCAATTAAGTGAGCAACCGCCGCTTCAAGCTGTGGCCAAAAATCACTTTCAGAGGTCGTTTCAATCTCTGTACCACCATTCGATGTCGAGTTTGATGAATTAGAAGAGTTAGATGAATTTGACGAGTTTGAGTTCGAGTTTGAAGAGCTCGATGAATTCGAATCTGAGTTAGAGATCGTGCCGGTGGTGATCGTCGTTAGTGAGCGACCAGAACGCTTAACTTGTAAGTAATCGACAGGGATCGTTACGGTGCGAAGACCGGCAGGATAAACTTGAATCACTTTGCCACGCTTTTCAATATCGTAGCCATACATATCTTGAGCAACAGCCAGTACCTCATCTAACGTCACGTCCGTTAGATTAAGCGTAAGGTTTCCAGACACACTTGGGTGAATAGCCGCACTATATTCCGTACCTTTCACTAAGCTGGCAAAGAAAGTTCTCGCTTCAACGCCTTTTGCCTGAATACGAAAACGCTTAACCGTTTCCATCCCCGGAGACATCGAGTCAGAATTAAGCTGAGGCATAAGGTCATCTTGAACCGACGAAGGCAGCTCATGAAGCGCTCTGCTATTGGCTTCATTAATTGATTCGTTTAAAGACTCTTTAATCTCAACAGGATCTCTATGCCCCATCGAACAGCCGACTAAAGATGACACTAGGATTGCTACTACAAGTTTACGCATGTCTTCACTCTAACCTTAATTATTCTTAACATCTAAAGAGAACATCTCTAATTTCCACTGCTTAGAGCTTCTCTGCAGAGTGACGTATTCTGGATCTATGTTCTTAACTCGGTACCCTCTGATCGTTTCCCCTTGTCCGAGAATCTGACCATTCATAATCGCATAGCAAGGCGTATCTCCCTTACACACGATGCTTTCTAAAGAAGGCAAGCGATAACGAGTTGGTGCTTTCTTAGCAGGCGCCGTTTTCTGTTGAGGTGAAAGCCAGCCTAATGGCGCCGTGGGATCTTGCTCAGCCCACACAAAAGAGCTACTAAATAGCAAGGACAACAAAAGAGTTCTAACCACCGATAAACTCCTGTCTAGTACCTAATGTGTAAACCTCGAACACCAGTCGAGCTTTAGGATATTCTTCTACTGAGTATTCAAATGTGCGCCAGTAGTAACTCACAGGTAGAGACTCAAGTGCTTGAAGGTAACCTGAGATATCAAAGTAACTGCCGGTTAGCTCCATTCTTACAGGGTGAAGAAAGTAGCCTGAATATTCGCTGGTCTCTTTATTGTTCGAAATCGCTTCTGGTTTTAATGACTCTAGCGATTCAAGCTTTAGTCCATTACCGGCGTTAAGAACGCTCTCCAGTAACTGCGACATTTGAGAAGGTGTGATTAATCCATCAACAATCTGAGAAAGCTGAAGAGAGAGATCTTGGCTCTCCACCAGCAGCTTTTTGTACTCTCGATTAATTTCTTTGTCTGGGTCTTTGTTTAACTGAGCTTGCAGAACAAGTAACTCACCTTGCTGCCTTTGATTCGATTGAGTCAGGCTGCTCGCCTTGGCATTTTTAGCTTGTAGATCGAGATACGCAGGCTCAACCAATAAGGTGAACAACAACATCGATAGGCCAACAAAACCACACACAAAAAGTAGCCATTTTTCTCTTTGACTTAATGCAAGAAACTTATCGCTCAGCTGGTTCCACTGCTGCATTATTTACTCTCCCGACGAGTACTTAGCTCAAACGTCACCACATCCTGATCATTACGGCCAATTTTTAGTTTTTCAAAAGTGCGTCCGACTAAATTAAGCTCACTTTTAAACTGACCAATCCAGTTCGGAACGACATTTGCGTTACGAGCCAAGCCACTAAGATCTAAAGTATCGTGGGTCATGTAGATGTGCGAAAGAGAAATGTCATTTCGGCCTAATTTAGCTAAGGAATTCATGACGCCAGAATACCCGACTTGTTGGGATTCGTCGTATTGTCCAACAGCCTTCAAAGCCTCTTTTTTAGCCTCAGTCTCACGTTTGAGACGCGCAACCGCCGCGACTTTCTCTGGAGACGGTTTATGCTGAGTTAACTTACTATTCAATTGGTTAACTTGCTTGTTAAGTTGATTCGAGTCTTGTTGCAGGGCTGTTAGCTCTTTATCTAGATTAGAAACTTGATACTGCATTGCGAAGTAACCACCAAGCATCAAAACACAAATTACTCCCCAGCTCGCAACAACATTGGTCAGCGTAAAATATTCTTTTTTAGGCTTAAGGTGTTCAGGGTAAAGATTGACCTTAAACGTCTCTTTTTCAGCTGCAAGTTTAAGCAACAAACTCTCTGAATTATCACGCTCACCTTCAACCAACAGTGAAACTGTCGAGCTCAATGTACTGTTTAAGGCACTTTGTAACTCTGCTTCATCTTCTTCGTCACAACAGATTTTAAGCTGGTGAAGCTGGGTGCCTTTAATTTGAGAAGAAAGGTAATCAATCGAGCGTTGAAGCTCTAAAGCGAGGCCATCTAACTGCAGAGCACTTGACGCAACACCCGTTAAAGGTGGCACAACACTGCGGATGGTTCTTTGAAAACAAACGGTATTTTCGACAAACGCACCCAATTTAAAGTGTGAATTGACGCTACGTTGTAAAAGAATGAAATTAGACAGTTCGCCTGCACTGTAACCCCAGATTTCATCTTCAGGAGCAACACCTATTAATTCAACCTGAGCCGAATTAGTGATATTCAAAAGCTTGTCCAACAGCTTTTTAGGCAGGACATATACTTGCAGCTTGTTCGACGTTGGTAACGCGACCGCACTCGCAGTAATTTCCGTGACTCTTTCTGAAACAAGATCTTTGAGTAAAAAAGGCAGTGCTACCGACCATTCACTCTCTGGAATGTCCGGTTTATCAATTTGGTAGGTTTGGTAGTAGTTAGCACAGACAATCAGTTGGACGCTATTACTGGTAAACGCCTCACTGCTAAGCGATTTTTTTAGCGCACTCTCCCAGTCCCCATTAACCACGGGAATGCTGGCTACTTGAGGATCTTGTTCTGTCGATGAAATATAAATGGCGTCATTGCCCAGCAAGACAACTTGCGAGCTACCTTTATTATTCGTTGGCTTTATTTTGTCTAAAATCGCTTTAAAATTCATTCTTAACTACTACTCTTACGCCATCGATTTCTTCGTCCAACTTTGACAACAGATTCCGCTTTCGCGGCTTTTTCTGCTTGATTAGGCAAAGGGATAATTTGTTGTTCTTCGTCGAAATATCTCCCTTGATAGCCGTTAATGCCTAACTCTATCAAGGTATTCTTTTCTTGTTTTGTCTCGACTCCAACGGCAATAACTTGAGTTGGAGAATCACCACACGCCCCAATTAAGCTGCGAACAAACAGTTGGTTCTCATGCCTTTGGTCGATTTTCTTTATTAGGCTTCGATGAAGCTTAATATAATTAACCTTCAAATCCTTTATATAGTGAGTGCTAACAATGGTTCGCCCAGCTTGGCCAACCACAACTTTACACCCTAAACCTCGCAACATCTTTGCCACCGGTCTCATATAATCAAGATGAGCAATCAAGTGCCCTTCTGGAAACTCAAACGCAAGCTGAGAGCGGTGTTGAGCAGAGAGCTGTAACAACTCACTCCTAAACCACTTAAAGTGCTGTTTATTAGCAAACGGGGTAACATTCAGATTCACTGAATAGTTGATAGGTTGAGTTGATTCTTTCAACGATTTCAACACAACCTTTAGAACCGATTGGTCCATTTGAGCTTGATAACCCACTTGCTCTACCGCAGGCATAAATCGAGACGATTTCAATAAACCTTTGTCAGGATCCTGAATTCTAGTAAATATTTCTCTATGCAATTCATCAACTTGACCAGATTCCGGCATAAGATAACACCGCTGAGCAAAGATTACTAAATTTTCAGGAAGCAGCGCTTTATCAAGTAATGTTCTCCAACGAACACTGCCTCTATCAAGCTCATTCTTATTCTCTTTCGGGTAACGGCTCCAGTTATTAATACGCTCTAACTGAGCACTCTTTAGTGCCGTTTCCGTTTCATCCATGATCTGGCTATGACGCTCACCTTCGGTATACATGGTCACACCAATATGACACCAGTTATCCGACTCTAAAGGCTCTGGCGGAGTTAGCTTATCTAACTGCCTTAAACACTGAGCAGCCAAGGTCGCAATATCTTTTGCGCCCTGATGAGGGATAAATACAGCAAAGTCCGCTTCGTAATAGCGAGAAAAAATGACATCGGGATAGCGTTGAACGATATTCGACAGTACTTCACCGACTTCAATAATAAAGCCGTCTGTGGTTTGCTTATCGTTAGCATCACTAACTTGCTCCCATTCGTCGATACGTATCAGTAACACACCGCCTCGAGCACCACTTTCATGCAGTGCCGATTCCAGCTTATTATCGAATAAAACTCGGTTTGCCGTTCCCGTGAGTTTATCTAGGAAAGTATGGGTACGAATAAAGGTATCAAAGCGACTTCGTTCTTGACGAGCATCTTGTAGCTCTTCAATCAATACATCTAAGGCTTCGCTTGCGGTATAAGGCCACTCTCGCTCATCTCCCTTTGCATGAGCTTCAACCTGACCGGCCAAGATCATTCTTCCTCGCTCTTCCAAGATTTCAGAACCCATGAGTTGTTCTTTCAACCAACGAACACCGCGAGCAAGACAGAACAGAACCAATGCGACAGCCAAAGTAATTGACCACATCGCTTCCATTGAGTAGTTGTAGCCAATATAAGGAGGAAGTGCTTTAAATTCGATTCGGTAGCCTTCATTACGCTCTAAAATGAAGCTTTTCTCATAAAGACGATTGGGATCAATTTGTGGGGAGGTATCTTTGAAACGATAAACGATGCCGGTCTTGTTCGAGAGTTTCATCTCAACAATATTGCTCGCCTGCAACATCTTAGGCATCCAACGCTGCATTGAATACGCGGCGTCAGGGTCTTCCATCTCTTTATCTACAACGTCGACAATGCCAACCAAATAATGGTCTAAATATTCCTGTCCAATACGCTTAAAGGAAAGTGTGCCACCAATAAAAAGAATGAACATCGCGCTGATCACTATCACGGTGACAAATGCGACCAATCGAGTGCTCAATTTTAGTGTCGGGGTATATCTCATGAATAACGAAATCCTTTTCAACTCACATTATACCGTATTGCTACTTATACTATAAATTGACGTTGTAAATAAAGCGTTAAGAATTGTAGGTAACAAAAAGCCGCGATGAACGCGGCTTTTTCCAATTTAATACTGTCTTTATAATATATTAAAAACAGGGATCAAAATGGGATGTCATCATCAAAATCCATTGGCGGCTCATTATATTGAGGTTGAGCCTGCTGAGGAGCTTGTTGAGGTGCTTTTGGCTGCTGTTGAGCGGGAGCACTGTATTGTTGTTGCTGTTGTTGTGGCTGCTGTGGCTGACCCCAACCACCTTGCTGTTGGTTGTTACCCATGCCACCTTGAGCAGGAGCACCACCTTGAGCACGGCCGCCAAGCATTTGCATTACACCATTGAAGCCTTGAACAACCACTTCAGTTGTGTAGCGATCTTGACCGCTTTGATCTTGCCATTTACGTGTTTGAAGTTGACCTTCAATGTAAACTTGAGAACCTTTACGTAGGTACTCACCAGCAACTTCCGCAAGCTTGCCAAACAGAGCAACACGGTGCCATTCTGTTTTTTCACGCTGCTCGCCAGTTGCTTTATCACGCCATGACTCTGACGTTGCAATGGTAATGTTCGCTACTGCGCCGCCATTTGGCATGTAACGAATTTCAGGGTCATTACCTAGGTTACCCACTAATATAACTTTGTTAACTCCACGGCTAGCCATGATTTGCTCCGTCTAAATTCATAGTCTCAGAAAATTTTAGCGCACAAGAATAGCATGCTTTTCTGCAGTGATAAATCGCATTCCTATTCTCTCCTCACTACAAAGAATAAAAACGTAACAAATCATGATATTCAGAGCGATGTTGCTTTTTTCTCCACTTACAAACCACTCATTTACTTTGATAATTGATATTCAACGCAAGTCACTATCAAGGCGCTAGAGAAGCTAAAGCCTGCATGACAACGTGGAATCTAATCCCACTCAAACAGGACGTTTCAATGAGAAAATCAAGATACGCTCGCACTTTACACTTTCTGTGCATCGACCCAAACGATACCTATCTACATGTAAAAGAGATAGAAAAGCATTTATCTATTGTTCTCTACAAAATGACACCCGACGAATTAATGCTAGTTGATAGAAAGCGGAGTAACCGGATCTTGCTCGTCGATTACAGAGAGGTACCACAACTACTGATTATTTGTCCTAACCTGACTGTTATGTGGAAAAATCACGAAATCATTTTATTCAATGTCCCCCAGCAACTTCCAACCTCAGAGCTTCTTACCTATGGGGTACTAAAAGGACTCTTTTACAACACTGAACAAAAGGACAAGATTGCTCGTGGTCTTCAAGAAGTCATTGATGGCGATAACTGGCTGCCAAGGAAGGTAACCAATCAACTGTTGTTTTATTATCGCAATATGGTCAATACCAACACCACACCAACCAATGTTGATTTAACCATTCGTGAGATCCAGGTGATTCGCTGTCTTCAATCCGGGTCTTCAAACACACAAATCGCCGATGACTTGTTTATTAGTGAGTTCACGGTTAAATCTCACCTCTATCAAATATTCCGTAAGCTTGCGGTAAAAAATAGAGTTCAAGCGATAGCATGGGCAAACCAGAACCTGCTTGCATAATCGACCCACCTCTTAGTCTGACGATAATTTTGAGGGAAGCTCTAGTAAACCATGGCTATTGTTGCTGAATTTTCGACATAACTTATGCTAGAGTTGCCCTCAGAAATATCAACCACTCAGGTTGAATCAATAATTATTATAGATAAAGGGTCTTATCATGATCAAAAAGTGCCTTTTCCCGGCAGCTGGCTACGGTACACGTTTTTTACCTGCAACCAAGTCAATGCCTAAAGAAATGATGCCTGTAGTAAACAAGCCTCTGATTGAATACGGTGTAGAGGAAGCTATCGAAGCTGGTATGGATGGAATGTGCATCGTTACTGGACGTGGTAAGCACTCGATCATGGATCACTTTGATAAAAACTACGAGCTTGAGCACCAGATTAGCGGCACCAATAAAGAAGACCTATTGGTTAATATCCGTGAAACGATTGAAGCGGCAAACTTCACCTACATTCGTCAACGTGAGATGAAAGGCCTTGGCCATGCTATTTTAACGGGTCGCGAACTTGTAGGCGATGAACCGTTCGCAGTAGTACTTGCTGATGACCTTTGTGTGAACGAGCAACAAGGCGTGCTAGCTCAGATGGTTGCGCTATACAAACAGTTCCGCTGTTCTATTGTTGCTGTACAAGAAGTTCCAGAAGAAGAGACTCACAAGTACGGTGTTATCTCTGGCGAAATGATCAAAGATGACCTTTTCCGAGTTGATGACATGGTAGAGAAGCCAGAGCAAGGTACAGCACCAAGCAACCTAGCGATCATTGGTCGTTATATTCTGACTCCAGATATCTTTGAATTAATCGAGCAGACAGAACCAGGTAAAGGCGGCGAAATCCAGATCACTGATGCATTGCTAAAACAGGCAAAAGCAGGCTGTGTATTGGCTTACAAATTTAAAGGCCAACGTTTTGACTGTGGTAGTGTTGAAGGCTATATCGAAGCAACAAACTACTGCTTCGAAAACCTATACAAGAAAGACCAGCAGCAAATCGAGCTAGGTAAACACTCGACCAAGAAAGAAGCATAACGACTGGTTAATCACTAACGTTACTGATTTTAGAAAGGGCGACTCTTTGAGTCGCCCTTTTTGTTTACTGTTTTTTTATCCAGTAAAACTTTGCACAAATCTCACTCTATGTAATACTTTAGCCACTTAAAATTACATGGTCTATTGAGATGGATAAAATAGAAATTAGAGGCGCTCGTACGCATAACCTCAAAGACGTCAACCTAACCATTCCACGTGACAAACTGACTGTCATCACCGGATTATCGGGTTCAGGAAAGTCGTCACTTGCGTTTGACACACTCTACGCAGAAGGTCAGCGTCGTTATGTTGAATCTCTGTCTGCTTACGCTCGTCAATTTCTATCTCTTATGGAAAAGCCTGATGTCGACCATATTGAAGGTCTGTCTCCAGCTATCTCAATAGAACAAAAATCGACTTCACATAACCCTCGCTCAACCGTCGGTACCATTACCGAAGTCTATGATTACCTCAGATTATTGTATGCGCGAGTAGGCGAACCTCGCTGTCCAGACCACAACATCCCTCTAGCAGCACAAACCATCAGTCAAATGGTCGATAAGGTCTTAGAACTGCCTCAAGGCTCAAAGATGATGTTGATGGCACCGATTGTCAAAGAGCGCAAAGGTGAGCATGTTAAAACACTGGAAAACTTAGCTGCGCAAGGCTTTATCCGAGCCCGAATTGATGGTGAAACCTGTGATCTATCCGATCCACCAGCACTTGAACTTCATAAGAAGCACACCATTGAAGTTGTGGTAGACAGATTCAAGGTTCGTCCTGATCTTCAACAGCGTTTAGCCGAGTCATTCGAGACCACATTAGAGCTCTCTGGCGGTATCGCTGTCGTCGGCTGGATGGACGAAACGGATCAAGAAGAGATCGTATTCTCTGCTAACTTCGCTTGTCCTAAATGTGGTTACAGCATGCAAGAGCTTGAGCCTCGCCTGTTCTCATTTAATAACCCGGCAGGAGCATGTGGTACGTGTGATGGTCTTGGTGTTCAACAGTATTTTGATCCAAGCCGAGTGATTTTAGATGAGAACCTAAGCATTGCTGAAGGTGCGATAAAAGGTTGGGATCAAAAGAACTACTACTATTTCCAAATGCTAACGTCGCTGTCAGAACATTATGGTTTTGATCTGTATGCGCCATTTAATTCTCTACCGAAAAAGACTCAAGAGATCATTCTAAAAGGATCAGGTCGTACTGAAGTGGAATTCAAGTACATCAATGACCGAGGTGATATTCGGGTTAAGCGTCATCCATTTGAGGGCATTTTAAATACCTTGGAGCGCCGTTACCGTGATACTGAATCGAGCGCAGTGCGTGAAGATCTTGCTAAATACATCTCAACCAAATCGTGCTCTAGCTGTGATGGCACTCGCCTGAGATTAGAAGCTCGTAATGTTTTCATTGGTGATACAACACTTCCGGAAATCGTTGAACTTAGCATTGCTGACGCACTACAATTTTTCCAAGAATTGAAGCTAGACGGTCAACGTGGGCAGATCGCAGATAAAGTGATGAAAGAGATCAATGATCGTCTGCATTTCTTAGTCAACGTTGGTTTGAACTACCTTAACCTATCACGCAGTGCTGAAACGCTGTCTGGTGGTGAGGCGCAACGTATTCGTTTGGCGAGCCAAATCGGTGCCGGTTTAGTTGGCGTTATGTATGTACTTGATGAGCCATCAATTGGTCTCCACCAGCGCGATAATGAACGTCTATTGCAAACCTTAATTCACCTGAGAGACTTAGGTAATACGGTACTTGTTGTGGAACATGACGAAGATGCAATTCGTTGTGCTGACCATGTTATCGATATCGGTCCAGGAGCAGGGGTGCACGGTGGTCACGTGGTGGCAGAAGGTACCATGCAAGACATCATCGAAAACCCGAACTCTTTGACAGGCCAATACCTGAGCGGTGCTAAAGAAATTGCAGTGCCTGAAAAGAGAACGCCTATCGACAAGAAAAAGGTCGTCGAGATCGTTGGCGCAACGGGGAACAACCTAAAGAATGTGACCGCGACAATTCCTGTTGGCTTGTTCAGTTGTATTACGGGCGTATCAGGTTCGGGTAAATCAACGCTTATCAACGATACCTTCTTTAAAGTCGCCCACACTCAATTAAACGGTGCCACGACTGCAGTTCCAGCAAAGCACAAAAAGATTAAAGGGTTAGAACATTTTGATAAGGTAATCGACATAGATCAAAGCCCTATCGGTCGTACACCAAGATCAAACCCTGCGACCTACACAGGGATTTTCACCCCTATTCGTGAACTATTCGCGGGCACTCAGGAATCACGTTCTCGTGGTTACAAGCCAGGTCGATTCAGCTTTAACGTTCGTGGTGGTCGTTGTGAGGCTTGTCAGGGAGACGGCGTAATCAAGGTAGAGATGCACTTCTTACCCGATGTGTATGTGCCTTGTGATGTGTGTAAAGGTAAGCGCTATAACCGTGAGACTCTAGAGGTCCGCTACAAAGGTAAAACCATTGACGAAGTTCTAGAGATGACTGTGGAAGATGCTCGTGAATACTTCAACCCGGTACCTGTTATCGCTCGTAAACTGCAAACTTTAATGGACGTTGGCCTCTCTTACATTCGCTTAGGGCAAGCAGCTACAACCTTATCTGGTGGTGAAGCTCAGCGTGTTAAATTAGCGCGTGAACTGTCTAAACGAGACACGGGAAAAACCTTATACATTCTCGATGAGCCAACAACAGGCCTTCATTTCCACGATATCCAGCAGCTACTGACGGTATTACATAGACTGCGTGATCACGGTAATACAGTTGTCGTGATTGAGCACAACCTAGATGTCGTTAAAACAGCAGACTGGATCCTAGACCTTGGCCCAGAAGGTGGGCAAGGTGGTGGTGAGATTGTTGCAGAGGGTACACCTGAAGATGTGGCGTTAGTCGAAGGTTCACACACTGCTCGCTTCCTTAAGCCTATGTTAAATTTGAAGTAGGTGTAAAATAGCGCCCTGCGGGCAGACAGAAAAATGTTAAAGTAACAGAGCTTGTTTCAGAAGGAACAAGCTCTGTTTTTATAAGGTTAGGGATTTATGGCAACAATACACACTAGCGGTACTCAGCTAGAAAATCAGGTCACTCAGCTACCACTCAACAAAGCATTTCTGGCTTCTTTAGCTGTTGTATTCTTGTTAGCTATGCATTTTTTTATGCCGAATCCTGGTGGTTCGGGCCTTGCTCTATCCTTTAACCCTACCACTTGGCTAGCGCTAAGCTTCACGCTAGCGATTGGCTTTTACCAACTCGCGACCAATCGAGTACTCAAGTATTCCAAATTAACAATTGGCTTGTTGATTAGCTGCATCATACTCACGCTACCCATTTTATACAGCAATGCTGCACCTCAAGGAGCGTCAGGACGCTTGCTTGGATTGTGGGCGGGCTTTGCCTTATTTGTGGTGCTGCAGCAATTTAAGTTCAGCAATAAACACAAGCAACGTATGTTGTGGTTCATTGTACTTGCTGTTGTTATACAAGCACTATTTGGCTATGTGCAATATTTCTTATTAGAACCTGGCAACCTATTTGGCTACAACACTGCTGCAAACCGACCATATGGGATATTTCAACAACCGAATGTAATGGCAAGCTTTCTTGCTACTGGTTTTGTGCTGTCCGCTTACCTTTTAGCAAGGCAGCCGGCTAAATATAACCATAAGATCAGCGAATCATTCCTACTGTATTTAACTCCAACCTTAACCGTGCCCTTGCTGATCATCATTGCATCACGTACCGGATGGTTGGCCGCTGTCATTGGGTTTATCTGCATTCTGCCCTATCTATACAAGTTCTCGACCAAGAAACGCTTCTACGGATGGTGCGCATCAGTGCTCGTCGGTGTCGTCGTCGCTTTTTCGGTGATCAGCCTAAGTGCGACTGATAGCCTCGCTAGCAAGAAAGCGAACCTAGAAAGCCCGCGCGCTTATACGTTCCCGCAAGCTTTAGATATGATGATCGAAAAGCCATTTACAGGTTATGGTTACGGGAAATTTGAGTCTGAATACACGCTATATACAGCTCGCCAACATCAACTCAACTCGAACTATCATCCAGGTCTTCCTTCAATGGATCACCCGCACAATGAGTTCCTGTTTTGGGGAGTTGAAGGGGGGATTGTACCAATCATCGGAATCTTGATTGCTGCAATATTGGTGATGTCACGCATAACAAGTTCAGCAAAGGGAACACGTCTAGCCCTGCTCGCGTTATTTATCCCAATCCTTTTGCACTCTCAACTTGAGTATCCTTTTTACCACTCGGCGATTCACTGGATAACATTCATTATATTGATTTACTGGGTAGATCAGCGCTCTTCCCGACATTATCAACAGTCGTTCAGTATCATCAGCAAGACCCTATTTAGAGTGTTGAGCTTAGTGCTCCCTATTTTGGTCAGTTTTTATATGTTGAGCGCCCTGCACACCAACTATGTACTGACTAAGTTTGAACTGTCTAAGCCGAAAAATCCGGACATTCTTAAGCAGGTAACGAACCCAGTGGTGTGGAAAGATCGCTACGATTGGGATATATACAGCACTTACCTTAATATCGGCCTCTACAAAGCCGACTCGAGCCTTATACAGCCTTACATCGATTGGTCACTGGAGATCATAAAGAGTAAACCAAGACCGGCTTTCTACAGCAATCTGATTCTGGCGTATCAAGGCCTAGGAGAAGAAAGTAAAGCAGAGCAAATTCGTAGCGAAGCGAACTTTTTATTCCCTAACAGAGACTTTTCAAAGGTTCAGTATAAGAAAGTGTCACAAGCAGAAGATAACGTTTCGTCTGCAGAATAATGTTAAGAATTCGCAACGCAAGCTTCACTTAGTAGGCAGTAGGAGCTTGGGGTAGATACAAAAAAGCGCACGATCTCTCGTGCGCTTTTCTTTTTAATTTCAGTTCATGCAGCTACTTCAAAACATCTTTTAGCGCTTTTAGGCACAACGCGACATTCTCTTTGCGAGCACCGTAACCCATTAGGCCGATACGCCATGCCTTACCAGCCAAAGAGCCAAGCCCAACACCGATTTCAAGATTATATTCTTCTAAAAGCTGCGTTCTGATCTTAGCCTCATCAATTCCTTCTGGGAAATAAAGTGCATTAAGCTGCGGCAGGCGGCTCTCTTCATCAACCACAAACTTTAACCCTAGAGCTTCTACGCCTTCTTTAAGCTCTTGGTGCATCGCATGATGACGAGACCACGCATTATCTAGGCCTTCATTTTTCAACAAAACCAGCGACTCATGCAGAGCATAAAGGCTGTTCACGGGTGCGGTATGGTGGTAGCTACGCTTACCTTCTCCACTCCAGTAACCTAATACTAAACTTTGATCCAAAAACCAGCTTTGCACTGGTGCTTTACGGGCTTTCATTTTATCAACCGCACGCTGAGAGAAAGTCACTGGAGATAGCCCTGGCACACAAGACAGACACTTTTGGCTGCCAGAATAAACCGCATCAAGCTGCCACTCATCAACCAGCAATGGCACACCACCTAATGATGTCACTGCATCAACAATCGTTAACGCATCAAACTGACGAGCGACAGCAGAGATAGCTTGAGCATCAGATAACGCTCCGGTTGATGTCTCTGCATGCACAAATGCAACAGCAACGGCATCGGGGTTTTCTGCCAATGCTTGTTCTACCTTTTCAACTGAAACGGGCTTGCCCCATTCGTCATCAACAAGGATGGCTTCGCCACCACAACGCACCACGTTTTCTCGCATACGCTCACCGAAGACACCGTTACGACAAACAATCACCTTTTCACAAGGCTCAATCAAGTTAACAAAACAGGTCTCCATACCCGCACTGCCCGGTGCAGAAACGGCAATCGTAAATTCGTTTTCAGTCTGAAAAGCGTATTTAAGAAGCTGTTTAAGCTCGTCCATCATCGCAATAAACAGCGGATCTAAGTGACCTATGGTTGGACGGCTCAAAGCCTGTAACACTTGAGGTGAGATATCTGAAGGACCAGGTCCCATTAACGTTCGGTGTGGTGGATAAAAGCTATCGATAGCAGTAGTGAGTGGTAAATTAGACATGTACATCCCTTACGTTAATGTTGTGAACAATCCACCCTAAAGCAAATTGATTACCTCAGCAATTAGCCATAAGTATTGAGGTCAAACCACTGTCACATAATTGTTAAAATTATTTTTAAATTAACTCAAGTTACCAATTGACATTGTGAGCGCAAACACGTTCAATGAAACGGCTATCTAGCAGAAGAGGAGCACTGCCCAGGCAGATGTTTTGTGGAACCGCATTTCCAATACAAAACATTTATGGGGAGCAGTGCCGAGATAATAAAAGGATGCAGGACCTTTATTATCGGTTGAGCGGGCTGAATCCCGTCAACTGTCGCCATTTCTATATGGTGAAGAGCTTCTGAGGTTACTATTCTAATAATTCCTCTCTTTTTGCTCTAAAACTCTCTTCGAAAAACATCGGACGTTGGATTACCCAACCGTAATTTTATTTTAGGAAGTCGTGGGAGATATATCGTGAGTGCATCTAATGTAGCTGGTTCTTTTAATGTCGCTAAGTTTGGTGGAACAAGTGTTGCCAACTTTGAAGCAATGAGCCGTTGTGCTGCCATTATTGAAAACAACTCAAACACGAAACTGGTCGTGAGTAGTGCATGCTCTGGTGTCACTAACTTGCTGGTTGAACTAGCACATGGTGTTCAAGACAAAGCTCGTCGTCAGGAACTAATGGCGCAATTAGCGGACATTCACAACGCAATTCTTGACCAACTCGCAGATCCAATCAGCATCGAAAAAGAAGTCCACAGCATTCTTGATGACATTGCGAGCGCTGCAGAGGCCGCATCATTCCAAACAAGTACTAAACTGACGGATCACCTTGTCGCATGTGGCGAGTTGATGTCGACACACATCTTGGCTCAGATCATCTCTGAACGAGGCACTCCTGCTGTTCGCTTTGATATCAGAGATGTGATGCGTACTAATGATGATTTTGGTAAAGCCGAACCTCAACTAGAAGATATTGCCGCTCTAGCGCAAGAGAAACTGATTCCACTTTGCCAACAACAAGTTGTCGTTACCCAAGGTTTTATCGGCGCTGATAGCGAAGGTAACACCACGACTTTAGGCCGCGGTGGCAGTGATTACTCAGCAGCATTGATTGCCGAATCTGTACAGGCGATTGGTTTAGAAATCTGGACGGATGTTCCGGGTATCTACACCACAGACCCTCGTATTGCACCTAAAGCTTCTCCTATCCCAGAGATCAGCTTCAGTGAAGCATCGGAAATGGCAAACTTTGGTGCGAAGATCTTGCATCCATCGACTCTAGTACCTGCATTACGCCACCAAATCCCGGTATTTGTCGGCTCTTCTAAAGCACCAGAGCTCGGTGGTACTTGGATTCGTCAAGAAGTTGAGAGCTCTCCTCTATTTAGAGCGCTTGCCCTACGCTGCAACCAAACTATGGTTACGCTACGCAGTGCTAACATGTTCCATGCATATGGCTTCTTGGCAAAGGTGTTCGAGATCCTTGCTAAGCATAAGATCTCGGTCGATCTTATCACTACCTCAGAGATCAGTGTGTCACTTACTCTGGATCAAACAGATACATCAGGTGGTGCTCCTGAATTACCAGAAGCAGCACGTCTTGAGCTAGAAGAGCTTTGTTCAGTCGATGTGGAACATGACCTGTGTTTAGTGGCATTGATTGGTAATAATATGAGTGAAAGCAAAGGCTACGCTAAGCAAGTATTCAGCACCCTTGAAGATTTCAACCTGCGCATGATTTGTTACGGAGCAAGCCCACACAACCTGTGTTTCTTGCTAGATGAATCTGTTTCTAAGTTGGCGATTCAAAAACTGCACCAAGAATTGTTTGAGTAAAAATGCGTTTATCACCAACAGATAAATAACTAAATCTCAGATACAAAAAGGGTTGCTATTAAGCAACCCTTTCTCTTTTTTACTATACGAATCAAAGCTCGTCGTAGATTCAAACTAGTTAATGTTTGGACCTAACCACTTCTCGGCTTCTAACATGTCCCAACCTTTGCGGTCAGCATAGCTATCCACTTGATCCTGTTGAATCTGTGCAATAGCAAAGTATCTAGCATCAGGGTGTGAGAAATACATACCAGACACTGAGGCACCAGGCCACATCGCGTAGCTTGTCGTTAATGACATATCGATTGCCTTTTCAACGTCCATCAGCTCCCACAACGTACCT
Organism: Vibrio sp. 10N.286.52.C3; assembly: GCF_041468865.1. Taxonomy (NCBI): domain Bacteria; kingdom Pseudomonadati; phylum Pseudomonadota; class Gammaproteobacteria; order Vibrionales; family Vibrionaceae; genus Vibrio; species Vibrio sp. 10N.286.52.C3. The sequence goes on from NZ_JBFRJM010000001.1 coordinate 238,101, forward strand.
TTCTCTGTATGCTCTGGGCAAGCAGGGTAACCTGGAGCTGGACGAATACCTTGGTATTTCTCTCGAATCAAATCGTCGTTAGACAAATTCTCATCTGGCGAGTAACCCCAAATATCCTTTCTCACTTCTTTATGCAGATATTCCGCGAACGCCTCAGCCAATCGGTCAGCAACCGCCTGAATCATAATCGCGTTGTAGTCATCGCCTTTCGCTTTGTATTCATCAGCCAGCTCTCGCTCACCAATACCACCCGTAACCGCAAAGCCACCAATCCAATCCGCTTTACCGCTTTCTTTTGGCGCAATGTAATCAGACAAACAGTAGTTAAAGCCTTTTGGTTTCTCTGTTTGTTGACGAAGATTGTGTAGAACTTTTAGAACTTCGGTACGAGATTCATCGGTATACACCTCAATATCATCACCAACACTGTTCGCTGGGAACATGGCACACATACCACGCGCTTCAAGCAGCTTCTCTTTCTCTACGCGATCCAGTAAATCATTAGCATCTTTGAATAAACGTTTTGCCTCTTCACCCACTTCTTCATGATCAAGGATTGCAGGGTATTTACCAACTAATGACCATGTCATAAAGAATGGAGTCCAATCGATGTACTGACGCAAAGTTGCCACATCAAAATCATTGAAGATGTGAACTCCCGGCTTAGCGGGTGCCGGTGGCGTATACGCATCCCAATCGATAGCAACTTTATTGGCACGAGCTCTTTCAAGCGTGACAGGCTTGGTACGAGGCTTCTTACGATTGTGCTGATCTCGAACGCGATCGTAATCGATATCCAGCTTCTCAACGAAAGCGGGTTTCAATTCATCAGAAAGTAGTGAAGTACAAACACCCACTGCACGCGAGGCATTATTTACGTATACAACAGGTTCTGAATAATTCTGCTCAATCTTAACTGCTGTGTGAGCTTTAGATGTGGTTGCGCCGCCAATCAGAAGAGGCAGCTTGAAACCCTGTCTCTCCATTTCTTTAGCAACATGTACCATTTCATCAAGAGACGGTGTAATCAGCCCAGACAGGCCAATAATGTCGACATTCTCTTCTTTCGCTACCTTGAGAATCTTCTCGCAAGAAACCATCACACCTAAGTCGATAATTTCGTAGTTATTACACTGTAAAACCACACCAACGATATTTTTACCGATATCGTGAACGTCACCTTTAACGGTCGCTAACAAAATCTTACCGTTAGTTGCGCCCACTTCTTTGGATGCATTAATGAATGGTTCTAAATGGGCAACCGCCTGTTTCATCACACGCGCAGACTTTACAACCTGTGGTAAGAACATCTTACCTTCACCAAACAGGTCACCAACAACGTTCATTCCGTCCATTAGAGGACCTTCAATCACTTCAATAGGACGAGAGGCATTAACACGAGCTTCTTCGGTATCTTCAACAATAAAGTCGGTGATACCTTTTACCAAAGAGTGCTCCAAACGCTTCTCTACAGGCCAAGTTCGCCACTCTAATGCAGATTTATCTTCAACCTTACCAACAGCACGCTCTAGGTATTCGGTCGCCATATCCAGCAATCTTTCAGTCGAATCATCACGACGGTTTAGTACCACATCTTCAACAGCATCACGCAGATCTTCTGGAACATTATCGTAAATTTCCAACTGACCAGCGTTTACAATGCCCATATCCATACCGTTTTTAAAACAGTGATATAGGAATACCGCGTGAATAGCCTCACGGACGTAGTTATTACCACGGAATGAGAATGAAACATTCGACACACCGCCAGAGATCATCGCATGCGGGAGATCGCGTTTGATGTCTCCTACTGCTTCAATGAAATCAACCGCATAGTTATTATGCTCATCGATACCAGTAGCCACTGCGAAAATATTCGGGTCAAAAATAATATCTTCTGGTGGGAAACCGACTTCATCAACAAGAATGTTGTAGGCATTGGTACAGATTTCAACTTTACGCTCTCGAGTATCAGCCTGCCCGACTTCATCAAACGCCATCACGATGACAGCAGCACCATAACGACGAACTAATTTGGCTTGCTCAACAAACTTCTCTTTGCCTTCTTTTAGAGAGATTGAGTTAACGATGCCTTTGCCTTGAATACACTTTAGGCCAGCTTCGATAACTTCCCACTTAGAAGAATCGACCATAACAGGTACTTTCGAGATTTCAGGTTCTGAAGCACATAGATTCAGGAATTTAACCATACACGCCTCGGCGTCTAGCATCCCTTCATCCATGTTGATATCGATAATCTGAGCGCCATTTTCGACTTGCTCGCGAGCAACACTCAATGCTTCGTCGTAAAGCTCTTCTTTGATCAAACGCTTGAAACGCGCAGAACCAGTGACATTGGTCCGCTCACCTACATTCACGAACAAAGATTCTTTAGCTATCGTCAGTGGCTCTAGTCCCGAAAGACGACAAGAAACTGGTAAGTCTGGCAATTGACGCGGCGTTACACCTTCAACGGCCTCAGCCATTTCACGGATATGCTCTGGAGTAGTACCACAACACCCACCAATTAGGTTCAAGAAGCCACTTTCAGCCCACTCTTTAACATGTTCAGCCATATCCTCAGGAGAAAGGTCATACTCGCCAAATGCATTAGGCAAACCCGCATTAGGGTGAGCAGAAACATTGCACTCTGAGATACGAGACATCTCACCGACATACTCACGCAGTTCATCAGGGCCCAATGCACAGTTCAATCCAAATGAGATTGGTTTTACATGACGAAGGGCGTTGTAGAATGCTTCTGTCGTCTGTCCTGAAAGGGTACGACCTGATGCGTCAGTGATGGTACCGGAAATCATCACTGGAAGAGCAATACCCACCTCTTCAAAAACAGATTCAACGGCAAAGGCACACGCTTTCGCGTTTAACGTATCAAAGATAGTTTCAATAAGAATTAAATCTGAACCGCCCTTAATGAGCGCGCGAGTCGATTCAGAATAGGCTTCAACCAGTTCGTCAAAGCTAACATTACGGTAACCTGGATCGTTTACATCAGGCGAGATAGAACAAGTTCGGTTGGTTGGACCTAATACACCCGCGACGAAGCGAGGTTTATCTGGGGTCTTTGCAGTCCATTCATCAGCTGCTTCACGAGCAAGCTTGGCAGCAGCAAAGTTAATCTCTTCACTAAGGCTTTCCATATCATAGTCGGCCATAGCGATGGTTGTAGCGTTAAAGGTATTGGTTTCGAGGATGTCAGCCCCAGCTTCCAAATACTCCATATGGATATCTTTGATAAGCTTAGGCTGTGTAAGAACTAAAAGGTCATTGTTGCCCTTCAAGTCACTGTGCCAATCAGCAAAGCGTTCACCACGATAGTCTTGCTCTTCCAATTTATAATCCTGAATCATGGTGCCCATGCCACCATCAATCAGTAAAATTCGTTGCTTCAACAGAGCGTCAATCTTTTGCCTTACATTACTTCCCACGGTACAACCTCATTCCTTTAATTATCCCTCCATCCTATCACACATTAAAAAGGAGTCTAGACGTCTAAAAAAGGAAATTGATTACTGAGTCATGACAAAAAAATGTTTGCTATTTGAGCATGAGACAACGAAAATTCATATTCATACTTTGTTACATGTTGGAATCCCAATGTCGGTCTATTACACCTTATGCTTCTTGTCCGCTGCAGCCATGCTTATTGCTTTCGTGAATACAAAAATTGGTAAAATGCAGACAACCATCGCCATCACAGCTGGCTCAATGATGTTATCTCTATTGATTATCATTGCGGGACAAAATAATTGGTTCCAATTGGCAGACATTGCCTCAGAGACCGTTGCCAGTATCAATTTTGAAGATTTCCTTCTAAAAGGGATATTAGGATTCTTACTATTTGCAGGCGGTTTGGGAATCAAATTACCAAACCTAAAAGACCAGAAATGGGAAATAACAGTACTCGCGTTAGGTGCTACGCTGTTTTCAACATTCTTTATCGGTTTTGTGCTGTACGGGTTTTGCCAGTTCATCGGTATTCAATTTGATCTGATTTACTGCCTACTCTTTGGCTCGCTAATCTCTCCAACCGATCCCATCGCCGTGCTAGCAATAGTAAAGAAACTCGACGCTCCCAGAAGAATCTCTACTCAAATCGAGGGAGAATCTCTATTCAACGATGGTTTTGGCTTAGTTATCTTCGTAACCCTATTTACTATCGCATTCGGCACAGAAGCGCCAACCGTCGGTAGTGTGACCATGCTATTCGTTCAAGAGGCAATTGGCGGCATCGTCTACGGTTTTGTTTTAGGTCTTGTATTCCATTACCTAATCAGCAACACCGACGACCACTCGATGGAGTTGCTATTAACCATCGGCATTCCAACTGCTGGTTATGCGTTTGCTGAAGTTCTACATGTATCAGGACCATTAGCGATGGTGGTCTCAGGTATCATGATTGGTAACTGGACTCGCTTTATCGGATTCTCAAAAGAGAGTGAAGATCACTTAGATCATTTCTGGGAATTGATAGATGAATTCTTAAACGGCGTATTATTCCTACTAATTGGTATGTCGATGCTGTTATTCAAATTCCACCAAGAAGATTGGATCTTAATGGCTTTCGCAGTCCCTCTAGTATTGAGTGCACGTTACTTGAGTGTTTTCTTGTCTTACATCGGATTTAAACGCTTTAGAACTTACAACCCGTGGTCGATTAAGATTCTAACTTGGGGTGGCTTACGCGGTGGCTTAGCATTAGCCATGGCACTTTCGATCCCTTCAGGTATCTGGGTAATTGAAGACAAAGCAATAGATGTAAAAGAGATAATCCTTGTCATGACATACGCCGTTGTTGTGTTCTCTATTCTAGTTCAAGGCTCAACAATCACTCCTATGATAGAGAAAGCAAAACAAGCAGAGAAAGAGCTAGATTAACACCTAGATAGATCAACCAAAGCCGCCTACTTTAGGTGGCCTTTTTTATACCCAATGAAAGTCAAACTCACCAATTCCCATACTGGAGCTATCGCTGAAAGATATGCGTGGAACATAGAGCTCATATCGATATTTGATACCGCGAGTATTTGAGTAGTCGAAAGCCTTGTTGTGGGTATCCAGAACTCTTTAAGGAGCTTAAGTCATACAGAGAACTCGTTCTTGTGCGCACTCGCTAGTCTACCCAATAACCCACTCTCAAGTTATATAAGCTTCAATCGAAAGACTTCACCTTTCACCTGGAAACAAAAATAACGGGACTCAACGTCTCGCTAGAATAGCGTTAGTTATTAACAGGACTACGGAGCTAGATGAGTGGTGAACAGAAAGCTTTAGCTTTGAACTAAGTCATTAAATACAGCAAGGCTGCACTAAATCAGTGTTCGATAGAGATAGCTAAAGGAACACATGGTACTTCAAGTGATACTTGTAAAAATGACAGGAATAAAAAGCGCTAGCATTTCTGCCGAGACGTGCAGACTAGAGTCTTAAATATGGCAAGGCTGGAATGAGTAGGCACTCCGGAGATTCGAGCACGCAGGTGAGCTAGGAGCGCCTAGTTATCCCAACATTACTTCGTAGAAGCAGCAGATACAAAAAAGCCCCAGTATTTCTGCTGAGGCTTAGTATATGGAAAGGTTGGAGGTTTAGACTCCCAACACGCGCTGTTTTGGTAAGTAGGAGAATCCGCGGCTTTGCTAATGGCGTATATTATACCAATCCGGAAAA